>NZ_VRUX01000393.1:0-4065 GCF_008039885.1 Methylobacterium sp. WL103 | reverse complement strand
GCCCCGCAGCACCGATGAGGTCTCGGCGGTGCTGGCGGCCTGCCACGCGGCGGGGCGCGTCGTCGTCCCGCGCGGGGGCGCCACGGGCCTCGTCGATGGTATCCTCTGCGCACCCGGCGACATCGCCCTGTCGCTGGAGCGCATGACCGGGATCGAAGCGCTCGATCCCCTGGCGATGACGATGGTGGTCCGCACCGGCACCACCCTCGAGGCGGTGCAGGCGGCGGCGGAAGCCGCGGACCTGTTCTTCCCCCTCGACCTCGGCGCCCGCGGCTCGGCGACGGTCGGCGGCACGATCAGCACCAATGCCGGCGGCCTGCGGGTGCTGCGCTACGGCATGATGCGCGAGATGGTGCTCGGCCTCGAAGCGGTGCTCGCCGACGGCACCGTGGTCTCGTCGATGCGGCCGCTGATCAAGAACAACACCGGGCTCGATCTCAAGCAGCTCTTCGTCGGCACGGAAGGGACGCTCGGCGTGGTCACCCGCGCGGTGCTGCGCCTGCGCCCGGCGCCGGTCGGCTACGCCACCGCCCTCGTCGCCTGCGCCGACGTCGACGCCGCCGCCGCCATCCTTTCCCGCGCGCAACGGGCGTTCCAGGGCCGGGTCTCGTCCTTCGAGGGGATGTGGCCGGACTTCTACCGCGCGATGACCGCGCCGGGCCGCTTCGCCCCGCCGCTGCACCGGGAGCACCCGTACTACGCGCTGATCGAGGTCGAGTGCGTGCCCGAGGAGGAGCCGCGCTTCCTGAGCCTGCTCGAAACCCTGATGACGGAGGAGATCGTGCGCGACGCCGTGATCTCGGCCTCCGAGGAGCAGCGCCGCGCGCTCTGGCGCATCCGCGACCGGGTCGAGCTGCTGGGAGAGGCCGGGCTGGCCCGCCCGTTCGACGTCAGCGTGCCGCTCTCGGCCATGGCCGGCTACGTCGCCGAGGCGAGCGCCCGGATCGCCGCGATCCACCCGGATGCGGGCAGCGTCGCCTACGGCCATGTCGGCGACAACAACATCCATTGGAACACCGCGCGGCTGCCCGACCCCGCCCTCGAAGCCCAGGTGGAGGCGGCGATCTACGAGCCGCTCGCCGCGCTCCAAGGGTCGGTTTCGGCCGAGCACGGCATCGGCCTGGAGAAGCGCGGCAAGCTCGGGCTGTCGCGCTCCGCGGCCGAGATCGCGACGATGCGGGCGGTGAAGCGCGCGCTCGATCCCAAGGGCATCCTCAATCCGGGCAAGATCTTTTCGGATCCCGTGGACTGATCCGCCTCCGTTCTTCCGGATCAGAAGCCGACGCGGTCGCCGCCCTTCAGGGACAGCATCGCGCGGGCGTCGTCCGGCGTGGCGACCTCCAGGCCCAGCCCTTCGATAATGCGGCGGACCTGGGCGACCTGCTCGGCGTTCGATTGCGCCAGCCGCCCCGGGCCGCCCCACAGGCTGTCCTCCAGCCCGACGCGGACGTTGCCGCCCATCGCCGCCGCCATCGCGGCGATGTTCATCTGGTTGCGCCCGGCACCGAGCACCGACCAGCGGTACTGGTCGCCGAACAGCCGGTCGGCGGTGCGCTTCATGTGCATCACGTCGTCCGGGTGCGAGCCGATGCCGCCCTGCAGCCCGAACACCGTCTGGATGAACAGCGGCGCCTTCACCAGCCCGCGGTCGAAGAAGTACTTCAGATTGTAGAGGTGGGCGGTGTCGTAGCACTCGAACTCGAACCGGGTGTCGTTGCCGGCGCAGGTGGTGAGGATGTGCTCGATCTGACCGAACGAGTTGCGGAAGATGATGTCCTTGTTTCCGAGGTACGTCCGCTCCCACGCGTGCTTCAGGTCCGTGAAGCGGTCGAGCATTCCGAACAGCCCGAAGTTCATCGAGCCGAGGTTGAGCGAGGCGACCTCCGGCTTGAAGGTCGCGGCCGGGCGCACCCGCTCCTCGATGGTCATCGTCGGCGCGCCGCCGGTGGTGATGTTCACCACGCAGTTCGAGCGCTGCTTGATGACGGGCAGGAACTTGGCGAAGGCCTCGGGCGTCTGGTCCGGCTCGCCGGTCACCGGGTTGCGGGCGTGCAGGTGGACGATGGCCGCGCCGGCCTCCGCCGCGCCGATCGCCGCGTCGGCGATCTCCTCCGGCGTCACCGGCAGGTACGGCGACATGCTCGGCGTGTGGATCGCGCCGGTGACGGCACAGGTGATGATGACTTTTCGCGCGCTCGCCATGGTCGCTCCGTCCCTGCCTGTCCGCTCGCTCCGGGTCGTTCGGTCCGGATTTAGGGCTGCCGGGTGCCGCGGGCAAAGCCCTGGCCGCAGGCTCAGGCCGGGCGCGAACCGGCCGCCGGCCGTCTCAGGCGGCGCCAGCCCATCGCCACGCCGGAGGCCGCGACCACCGAGCCGGCCGCGAGCAGCAGGAGCATGAACCCGTCCCAGGCCGGGCGGTGGCGCACCAGCAGGCCGAAGTCCAAGGTGTGCAGCAGCTCGAAACCCCAGCGCTCGGCCCGGCCCGACCGGTCGAGCCGGCGATCAGGCCGCGAGGCGGCGCTCCGCCTGGACGACGGTCCGCTTCGGGGCCGTCCGGACGTGGGTGGTGTAGAGGGTCAGGCCGGTGAAGGCGAGGCCGCCGACGAGATTGCCGAGCACGGTCGGGATCTCGTTCCAGAAGAAGTAGTCGCCGACCGAGAACTGGCCGCCCATGAGCAGGCCGAAGGGGAACAGGAACATGTTCACCACCGAGTGCTCGAAGGTCATGTAGAAGAACAGCATGATCGGCATCCACATGGCGATCACCTTGCCGCTGACGGTGGTCGAGATCATCGCGCCGACGACGCCGGTGGAGACCATCCAGTTGCACAGCATGCCGCGGATGAAGATCGTGAACCAGCCGCCGGTGCCGTGAGCGGCATAGCCGACGGTGCGGCGCTCGCCGATGTGGGCGATGAACTCGCCGACCTTGTCGGCCGGCGCGGTGAACCCGAAGGTGAACACGAAGCCCATCATGAGCGCCACGGTCAGCGCGCCGAGGAAGTTGCCGATGAAGACGAGGCCCCAGTTGCGCAGCACGCCCCCCCAGGTCACGCCCGGCCGGCCGTCGAGGAGCGCCAGGGGCGCCAGCACGAACACGCCTGTGAGCAGGTCGAAGCCGAGCAGGTAGAGCATGCAGAAGCCGACCGGGAACAGGGCGGCGCCGAGGATGGGGATGCCGGTCTGCTGCGTGATGGTGACGGCGAAGACCGCGGCGAGCGCCAGGATCGCGCCAGCCATGTAGGCGCGAATGATGGTGTCGCGGGTCGACATGAAGATCTTGGATTCGCCTGCGTCCACCATCTTGGTGACGAACTCAGCAGGAGCGAGATAGGCCATCTTGGTCCTCTTACGATTCGGGCTTCTGCAAAGCTCGCCGGACTGCGCGGCCCTTGGCCCCTCGTCCGGCCACGCTTCATTGCGCGGCCTGCACCAGGAGATGTGCGCGAAGCCGGCACACTACCTGTCAGCGAACCCGAAGCAAGACCTGGGCCGATCGGAAAAGCGTTACCTTCGCGGATCGCGCCTGCGGCGATGGTTCGTTTCGGATCTTCGAATGGCGGGGTCACACCCTCTCAGGCGCGAGAAGGCGTGCTCGCTGGCGGAGCTGCAGGATCACACGCGCGTCGCCCCTCCAACTGGAGGCCGGCGCCCGGTCAGGGCCGAGCGGCCTGCAGGCCCGGCACCGCCGCGAGGAGCGAGCGGGTGTAGGCATGATCCGGCTGGCGAAAGAGGTCGGTCGTGGGGCGCATCTCCACGATGGCGCCGCGATGCATCACGGCGATGCGGTCGCAGATCTTGGCGGCGACGCGCAGGTCGTGGGTGATGAACAGCATCGCGAGGTTCAGGCGCTGCTTGAGGTCTTCCAGCAGATCGAGCACCTGCGCCTGGACCGAGACGTCGAGGGCCGAGACCGCCTCGTCGGCCACGAGCACATCGGGCTCCATGGCGAGCGCCCGGGCGATGCCGATGCGCTGGCGCTGGCCGCCTGAGAAGGCGTTGGGGTAGCGCTCGGCCGCGCTCGCCGAGAGGCCGACGAGGTCGAGGAGCTCGCGCGCCCGGGCG
>NZ_VRUX01000392.1:0-4065 GCF_008039885.1 Methylobacterium sp. WL103 | reverse complement strand
CGCCCAGCCTGCCCGAGACCGCCTACCTCATCGAAGCCGTGCCGGCGCGCATGCCGCTGGGCCGCCCCTGGTGGGACATCCCGGGCCAGGCGGTGCGGGTGCTCGAGATGATCGAGGCGCTGCGCGAGCGTGAGGGGACGGGCCGCGAGACGGCATGACCGACCCGCTCTTCGCGGTCTTCGACATCGGGCTCGTCTTCGCCCTCGCCCTCGGGCTGGCGATCTGGCAGCTCGTGTCGCTCCGGCGCGGCATGCGGCGGGACCGCGCGGCCGAAGCGACGCGGACCGACCGCGAGGGGTAGCGCGCGCCTCTTCCGCTGCCCCCTGCGGAGTAGGAAGGGCGTCGCGATCATCCCTTCTACGTCAGGAGGCCCGGCCCGCTGCGGTGCCGCCGAGGTGGAACACCCGGTGGGGCACGAGCTCGCCGCGCTCGACGTCGCCCACCGCGACCAGGATGCCACCGCAGGTCGCGAAGATCTTGCCCTCGACCGGCGCGTCGCGGCCGCGCAAGATCACCGACTGGCCGCGCATCAGGCGCATCGCCATGTCGCGCGAGACCGAGACGGAGGCGATCGCATCGAGCGCGGTCTCCACCGGCATCAGGTGCGCGAGGCTGCCCTCGGGGCCGGCCGCGTCGAGGCCGGCGACGTTGCAGGAATCGGCCTCCGTGAACGGCCCGACCCGGGTTCGGCGCAGGGCCGAGACGTGGCCGCGGCAGCCGAGCATGCGGCCGAGATCGCGCGCCAGCGCCCGCACATAGGTGCCCTTGCCGCATTCAGCCTCGATCACCGTGCGGTCGCCATCGTGCTCGACGACCGCGAGGCGGTCGATCTGCACCGGGCGGGCCACCAACTCGACCACCTCGCCGTCGCGAGCGAGGTCGTAGGCGCGTTCGCCCTGAATCTTGATCGCCGAATAGCGCGGCGGCACCTGCTCGATCGCGCCGACGAAGCTCGGCAGCGCGGCCTCGACCGCTTCGCGGGTCGGGCGATCGTCGCTCGTCGCCACCGGGCGCCCCTCGGCGTCGTCCGTGTCGGTCTCGATGCCCCAACTCACGGTGAAGCGGTAGGCCTTGCGGCCGTCCATCACGAAGGGAACGGTCTTGGTGGCCTCGCCCAGCGCGATCGGCAGGATGCCGGAGGCCAGCGGATCGAGGGTGCCGGCATGCCCCGCCTTCTTGGCGTTGAAGGCGCGCTTCACCACCGCGACCGCGTGCGTCGAGGTCATGCCGACGCCCTTGTCGAGGATGACCCAGCCCGACACGTCGCGCTTCTTCGGCCGGTCGGAGCGCGGACCACCGCGGGGCGGGCGACGGCCTTCGTCACCGCGGCGCTCGCCCGATGACGGGATCTCGGGGGTCGATGCCGGATGCTCTGAGGTCGGGACGTCGTTCATGGAAACCTCGGTCGGCGTCATGCTTTTTACGTGGGTCGGCGAAACGGGGTCCAGGCGGGTGCGCCTGACCTCCGGGGCCGCGTCAGGTGCGTCGGTCGTCGCCGTCCGCGTCGTCCTCGTCCGGCGAACCCTTGTCGAGGTCGCGCTGGACGCGCTCGTTGCGCAGCAGCGCGTCGATCCGGGCGGCCTCATCGAACGTGTCGTCGCGTAGAAAGCGCAACTCCGGGGCGAATTTGAGGTTCACCCGCCGGGCGACCTCCTGGCGGAGCGCCTTGCGGTTGCGATCGAGCGCGGCGATCACCGGCGCCTCGTCCATGCCGCCGAGCGGCATGACGTAGGCTGTGGCGAGCTTCAGATCGGGCGACATCCGAACCTCGGGCACGGTCACCACGTGGCTGCCGAGCACCGGATCCTGGATGTCGCCGCGCTGGAGCACTTCGGCGAGCGCGTGGCGCACGAGTTCGGCGATGCGCTGCTGCCGCAGGGTCGGGCCGGTCGGGTTGGGTTTCTGGGCCATGGTCTCTTCGGTCTCGCGCAAGGCCGTCCGGCGGGCGGACGGGGCGGGACGGGAATACGAAAAAAGACGGCCGCGGCAGGAGCCGCGGCCGCCGTGTCGATGCGCTGTCGAACGCGATCAGAGCGTGCGGCGGATCTCTTCGACCCGGTAGCACTCGATGGTGTCGCCAGCGCGCATGTTCTCGAAGTTCTCGAACGCCATGCCGCAATCCTGGCCCGACGTGACTTCCTTCGCGTCGTCCTTGAAGCGCTTCAGCGTCGAGAGCTTGCCCTCGTGGATCACCACGCTGTCGCGGATCAGGCGTACATGGGCGCCGCGCTGGACCACGCCGTCGGAGACGCGGCAACCGGCGACCTTGCCGACCTTCGAGACCTCGAAGATCTCCTGGATGAAGGCTTCGCCCAGGCGCTCCTCGCGGAGCGTCGGAGGCAGCATGCCCGACAGGGTCGCTTTGATGTCGTCCACGAGGTCGTAGATGATGTTGTAGTAGCGGATCTCGACGTCGTTGCGCTCGGCGAGCTCCCGCGCCTCCTTGTGGGCGCGGATGTTGAAGCCGATCACGACCGCCTTGGAGGCGGTCGCCAGCGTCACGTCCGACTCGGTGATGCCGCCGACGCCGGCGAGCAGGATGCGCGCCGAGACCTCGTCGTTGCCGAGTTTCTCCAGCGCGCCGGAGATCGCCTCGACCGAGCCCTGCACGTCGCCCTTGATGATGACCGGCAGCTCCTTGCGGCCGGCGCCTTCCTTCAGGTCGCGCATCATGTCGACGAGCGAGCGGTTGGCGCCGCCCGTGCGGGCGTTCTGGCGCTCGCGCTTGGTCCGGGCGCGGTACTCGGTGACCTCGCGGGCGCGGGCCTCGCTCGGCACCACGATCACGCGGTCGCCGGCATCGGGCGTGCCGTTGAAGCCGAGGACCTCCACCGGGACCGACGGCCCGGCATACTGGATGTTCTCGCCCTGGTCGTCGATCAGCGCGCGGACGCGACCCCACTCGGCGCCGGCGACGACGATGTCGCCGGTGAACAGGGTGCCGCGCTGCACCAGCACGGTGGCCACGGGCCCGCGGCCGCGATCGAGCTTGGCCTCGATGACCGTGCCCTCGCCGTCGCGCTTCTCGTTGGCGCGCAGGTTCATGATCTCGGCCTGCAGTTGCAGGCCCTCGAGCAGGTCGGGCAGGCCGTCGCCGGTCTTGGCCGAGACCTCGAACTCCAGGGTCTCGCCGCCCATCGACTCGACCTGGATGTCGTGCTGCAGCAGCTCGGTGCGGACGCGCTGCGGGTTCGCCTCGGGCTTGTCGATCTTGTTGATCGCCAGGATGAGCGGAACGCCCGCCGCCTTGGCGTGCTGGATCGCCTCGATGGTCTGGGGCATCACGCCGTCGTCGGCCGCCACCACCAGCACGACGATGTCCGTCACCTTGGCGCCGCGGGCGCGCATCGAGGTAAAGGCCGCGTGGCCGGGGGTGTCGATGAAGGTGACCATGTCACCGGACGGCGACGCGACCTGATAGGCGCCGATGTGCTGGGTGATGCCGCCGGCCTCGCCGTCGACCACGTGCTCCTTGCGGATCGCGTCGAGGAGCGAGGTCTTGCCGTGATCGACGTGACCCATGATCGTGACGACCGGGGGACGGGGATCGAGATCCTCGTCGAGATCCGGCTCGTCGGAGGTCAGGCCCTCTTCCACGTCCGACTCGGCGACGCGGCGCACGGTGTGGCCCATCTCCTCGGCGATGAGCTGCGCCGCGTCCGAATCGATCACGTCGGTGATCTTGTGGATCTCGCCCTGCTTCATCAGCAGGCGGATCACGTCCACCGCACGCTCCGACATGCGGTTGGCGAGCTCCTGGATCGTGATCGTCTCCGGGATCGTCACCTCACGCGACAGCTTCTCCTTCTGCTCGACGTGCCGGCTGCCGCTCATGCGCTGCTGGCGACGGCGGAAGGAAGCGATCGAACGGGTGCGCTCGTCCTCACCGGACGTCGCGGTCGCGATGGTGAGACGGCCGCGGCTGCGGTCGCCGCCGGGCTGCTTCGGGGTCTTGGGCGGCGTGATGATCTTCAGCGGCATGCCGGGACGGCGGATGACGCGCTTGGTCTCGCTCTCGTCCTCGTTCGCCGCCGGACGGCCGGCCGGACGCGCGGCGAACGAGGA
>NZ_VRUX01000391.1:0-4081 GCF_008039885.1 Methylobacterium sp. WL103 | reverse complement strand
GACCCGGGAGCCGCCACGCTGCCGACCGCCCCGTCGATCACCGGGCCGGCTCCTGACGGCGGCACCGGGACGAAACGCAGCCCCGGCGCCGTGCAGCGCGTGATGGGGTTATAGGCATGTTATAGGACTTTTGTCAAGATCAATTTCTAATCTGTATTTTGTCGATTTCGAAAAATTAGCTCAGAGATATCAAAATCAGATTTATCTCTGAAGGTCGCCATTATATGCAATTGTTACTGGGTTATTTATAATTCACTCCGCGTCATTTTTTCCAATCGACGCCGCAGTATTTACAATTCGTGCAGTATTAAATAATTGAGCCGCGGTGGCAGGCGCAACTAGCAACGCGTAACACATAGCCCAATATCCCAAAAAGTTGAATCCTACCCAGGCATAGGCTTGACAGAAAATTCCCATAAAAATCGCAAGCGTTTGAACTAATATAAAATGGTAAAATGAGGCGACAATTTTGACGAAATATGATTGTTTCTTACCTTCTTCGCTCAGATAAGTAAAAATTTTTGAGCCAGCGAATGCGAGCATAATTGCCATCCCACCCATCGAAAACCCGAGCAGGTTTGGTAAGATACTAGTAGGCATGGATGCCCAGACTCGATTACCATCGTTATCTAGCTTGATCCAAACCGGATAGGTTACAACTGTGAACGCAAACGCTAGCCATAAATAAATTGATTTTAAAAACTCAGACCATCCTCCATAAGCCTCCCAGTATAACTTTATTGGCTTAAGTGCTGGGAAATGGAGCCAACCAGTCGCGAGCGACGCCGATCGCTGTATCCACCGTGGTAGACTGAGAGTCGATCCGAGCAGTCTGCTTTTGGGGGTACTGCTTGGTCGAAATGGAAATCTTTTCCTCTCCATCCCTACCTTCTCCCCTTGAGTAGCCATGCCGTAGTGAGGCTTCGCCCTGAGCTTTTATTTGATCATCGGCCTTCAAGCCTTTGTGTGCACTTGAGGCGGTATAGACTGTGAGTTGGCGACTTGCTCTTATTTTTTCAAGCCGCTCGATTATTGCATCAGCGTCTTCAGTGTTGTCGTCAGAATTTGGCACGCTCACAAGTATCTCAAGTTTTCTAAGATTTTTTATGGCATATATTTTCTCTAACGCTGAAGAATCGACTAGTAGGTCCACCTCAACGTAGGCTGGCTTAGTGAGTTCGAAACGAAGAGCGCCAAGAGTTTTTTCATCGAAAAGTGCCCTAAACAAACGCTCAGCGCTGGAAGGGGCAAGAGTACGCCCCTCATCATTCCGAGATTCAAAAACCAGAATATGATCTTTTTCACGAAAGACGTAATTAAATCTTTGCCAGTGGAAACCAGTATTCGCCGGAATACTAATCTTAGCTTTTTGCTCTTCGTCCGGCTATTGCATCAACAAGGTATCAATGATCCGCTCATTCGGATCAATTTCAGTCCAGGAATATATACTTCCCCAGAATACGCCATTTGATGACGCAGAAGGTTTGGTTATAGCTGCTGTCTTTTCACCAAAATAATTGATCCGACGTCCTGCGACACGCTCAAAAAGCTCTCTGTAGATCCCCTTTACGTGGGGATGAGCGCTAACATTGAGTGCGTGGTACTCCAAAATCGCCATCGCGACCTCCCTAATAAGGAAAGTCGTACTACGCCCCGTTGAATAGATGCAACGAGATTTCCTATCGCTTAGAGAGTTTTCTACACCCTAATGGAAATTTTGCCAGTGCCGGAGTTGAGAGGCATCTACCAGCCAAGACGATACCTCGGCTCAGCACTTTATTCCGCCACCATTACCTTCCCCCGAACCCCACGCACCTCAACCCGCACCCGCTCCGCCTCCTCCTCAGCCCGGCGCAACGCCGCCCGCGCGGCATCCGCCTCGCGCTGCCGGTTCCAGAGCGCGGCGTAGACCCCGTCCTGGTCGAGCAGCGCGGCGTGGGTGCCGCGCTCGACGATGACGCCCTTGTCGAGGACCAGGATCTGGTCGGCGTCGACCACCGTCGAGAGGCGGTGGGCGATGACGAGGGTGGTGCGGCCGCGGGCGATGCGGTCCAGGGCGTCTTGGATCTGCGATTCGGTGAAGCTGTCGAGGGCCGAGGTGGCCTCGTCGAGGACGAGGATCGGCGGCCCCTTCAGGATGGTGCGGGCGATGGCGACGCGCTGCTTCTCGCCGCCCGACAGTTTTAGGCCGCGCTCGCCGACGGGGGTGTCGTAGCCCTCCGGCAGGGATTCGATGAAGCGGTCGATCTGGGCGAGGCGCGCGGCCTCCCGCACCTCGGCCTCGGTCGCCTCCCAGCGGCCGTAGCGGATGTTGTAGCCGATCGTGTCGTTGAACAGCACCGTGTCCTGCGGCACCATCCCGATCGCCGCGCGTAAAGAGTCCTGGCGGATGGCGGCGATGTCCTGCCCGTCGATGGTGATGCGGCCGGCTTGCGGCTCGTAGAACCGGAACAGAAGGCGCGAGAGCGTCGACTTGCCGGCGCCCGAGGGGCCGACGATCGCCACCGTCTTGCCCGACGGCACCGCGAAGGAGACGCCGCGCAGGATCGGCCGGTCCGGGTTGTAGGCGAAGTGCACGTCCTCGAAGCGCACCTCGGCCGGGCCGGGGACGAGGGCCGGCGCGTTCGGACGGTCCGCGATCTCCGGGTTGCGGTGGAGGATGCGGAACATGTCGTCGATGTCGATGAGCGCCTGTTTGATCTCGCGGTAGATCATGCCCATGAAGTTCAGCGGCATCGAGAGCTGGACCAGCATGGTGTTGGCGAGCACGAACCCGCCGATGGTGGTGCGCCCGGCCAGGATGTCGCGGGCGGCGAGCCACATCACCGCGGTCATGCCGAGGGTGAAGATCAGCGCCTGGCCGGCGTTGAGCACGGCCAGCGACACGTAGGTCTGCGTCGAGGCCTTTTCGTACTTCGCCATCGCGCCGTCGAAGCGCTGGGTCTCGCGGGTCTCCGCGCCGAAATACTTCACGGTCTCGTAGTTCAGCAGCGAGTCGACCGACTTGCTGTTGGCGTCGGTGTCGGACTCGTTCATGCGGCGGCGGATCGCGATCCGCCACTCGGTCGCCTTGTAGGTGAAGCCGAGATAGGCCGCGACCATCACGAACACGACGGCCGAGTAGGTCCAGTCGAACTCGTAGGCCAGCACGCCGAGCACCAGCGCGAACTCGACGATGGTCGGCACCAGCGTCAGAACCATCAGGCGCGACAGCTCCTCGATGCCCGAGCGCCCGCGCTCCAGCACCCGCGTCAGCCCGCCGGTCTTGCGCTCGAGGTGGAAGCGCAAGCTGAGCTGGTGCATGTGCTGGAAGGTCTTCAGCGCCAGGCGCCGCACCGCGTGCATCGCCACCTTGGCGAACAGCCCGTCGCGCGCCTGCGTCAGCCCCGCCATCAGGATGCGCGAGGCGCCGTAGATCGCGATCAACGCCATCGGCGCCGCGAAGATACCGGTGGGGAGCGTGCCCTCCTTGCCGCCGACCGCGGCCACCAGCGCGTCGGTGATCCACTTGAAGGTGAAGGGCGTGACCATCGTCACGAGCTTGGCCACCAGCAGCAGCCCGAACGCCAGGAAGACCCGCCGCTGCAGGTCCGGCCGGCCGTAGGGCCACAGGTAGGGCCACAGCCGGCGATAGGTGGCGACGAGGCCCGGGCGCGCTTCGGGCGCCGGCTCGGGGGTGGGTGTCATGCGAAAGGGTCCGGGAGGTGCGTCGCCCGCCATATAGACCCGCCGCCCGCCCGGCACACCCGCCGCGACCGCGGGGCGGCGCGGCGTGGATGGATCGCGCCCTTCCCTCCCCCTCTCTGGGGAAGGGGAAGCGCGGCGGACCGTCAGCCGTTCTTGCCGGCCTTGTCCTTACCCTCGCCCGGCAGCACGAAGATCTGGCCGGGGTAGATCAGGTCCGGGTTGCGGATCTGCTGCTGGTTGGCGTCGTAGATCACCGTGTAGCGGTCGCCGGCGCCGTAGGTGCGGCGGCTGATCTGCCACAGGCTGTCGCCGCGGATGATCTTGGCCGTGTTCACTTCGGCGACGAACACGCCCGCCGCGGCGTCGGGCCGTGGCGGCTCGATCGCGGCGGGCG
>NZ_VRUX01000390.1:0-4096 GCF_008039885.1 Methylobacterium sp. WL103 | reverse complement strand
GGCCTCGGCCTGGTCTCCGGCGATCGCCAGGGCCAGCGCCCGGCGGCTTCGCTCCAGCGCGGCGCGGGTCTCGCGGATCTGCTGGTCGAGGATCAGCAAGGCGTTGCGGTCGTAGAGGTCTTCGGTGGCCCGGGCGACGTTCCCCCGCGCCAGGATGTTGTGCAACTTGAGCATGGTGTGGCTCCTGCCGTATGAACATCGTTCACAACAGGAATGTCCCACGATCATGAACAGCGTTCAAGTGCGATTTTGCACGTCGTACAAATTGCTGTTGCGAGGCGCGGCGTGACCGGGGCAGACGCCGACGCGAAGCCGTTGAAAGCGGAGGCACGCCGTGCTGCCTTGCGCAAACTGCTCATCGCAGCGGCCGAGCGTCGGATCTCCGAGGACGGCTTGGGCGCCCTGCGCGCGCGCGACCTCGCAGCGGACGCAGGCTGCGCACTTGGGGCGATCTACGGCGCCTTTCCGGACCTCGACGCGCTGATCCTGGAGGTGAATCTGCGCACGCTGGCCCTGTTCGAGGCCGCGCTCGGGTCCGATGGCGGCGGGTTCGACGTGACGGATGCGGCGGACGAACTTGTCCGGCTGGGCCAAGCCTACCTTGCCTTCGCACAGAGCCACGGGAAGCGTTGGCGCGCGCTGTTCCAGCACCAGTTCGCGGACGGGCGCCGCCTGCCGGACGGCTACGTGGCCGAGCAGGCGCGCCTGTTCCACCGCATCGAGGCGCCATTGCAGGCTCTGCGCCCGGACCTCTCGGCGCAAGAGCGCGTGCTGCTGGCCCGCAGCCTGTTCTCGGCGACGCACGGCATCGTCATGCTCGGCCTCGACGCGCGCCTGATGGCGCTGCCGCCCGCGGTGGTAGGCCCCCAGCTCGACCTGCTGATTCGCGCGATGGCGACGGGGCTCGCGAGCCGTGCCTAGTGGGGTATCGCGCCGCTTTGGTCCGCTGCCGGGGCCTTTATGTACCGGTCCATCCACGTGAGCGTCGCGGGCACCCGCCGGGCCTTTCTCAACCGGCGGTCGCCGACGTGAGCGCTCGGCCCCGCCCCCGCGCTTGCGCGACGCCGCGGACGGCCTCCACAGCGTCGGCTCGGCTCGCATCGCAGGGCAACAGGGTCCAGAGCCGGAGAAGCTGGCTGAGCGCCGCCATCTCGCGTGATACGGCGGATGCGCCGAAGATCGTCGGAACCGTGCCGCCGAGCGCCTCCGCGAGGCGGCTCAGGTCCTCGTTGTCCTGCCGAGTCTGGCTGGGCTCGGTTTGCATCGACGGTCGCCTCCGACTGGCCATGCGACCGCAGGCATTCTGGTATTCCGCATACAAGACGCTTTTGTCGCAACCCGCAACCTATGGTCGAAACACGACGTTGTGAGTTCAGTTTGTGTCGACGAATTTGGGCTTCGAAGACCGCACGATGGCGATAGACGACAGGCCCACAGACGACACCATGATCGACGCCTGCCTGAGGCTGCACGAGATCGTCCGCAAGATCGGGACACCGGAGATGGTGTTGATCTCGCGCCTGCTGCTCTTTCAGGCCGGGCTGCAGATCGCGGATGCGATCAAGGCCGACGAGGCGCGCGACCCGTCCAGCGAGCGCTGACCCTTCAAAACAACCGGACTTACCCGCGCCCTCACCTTGAGGTTTCCGCTTCGCGAAAGCGCCTCGGGAAGGATGCGGGTGGAACCGTCGTTTTGTCGGTCGTCGCGCGCGGCCGCGGCGTAACCGGCCCCGAGGTCGATCCGCCTTCAATCGGTCTTGCCGTCGAGCCCGAGCCAGTGCCGGCCGTCGCGGGCCAGAAGGTCGTCGGCGGCCTTCGGGCCGGGGGTGCCGGCGGCGTAATCCTCCACCGGGGCAGTCTTCCAGGCCTCGAGCAGCGGCTCGACCGCGGCCCAGCCGGCCTCGATGTTGTCGGCGCGCTGGAACAGCGTCGCGTCCCCGGTCATGCAATCGTAGAGCAGGGTCTCGTAGCCGACGTTCGGCTGGTTCTTGAAGAAGTCGGCGTACTTGAACCCCATCGTCACCCGGCCGATCTGCATCTGCGGCCCGGGCACCTTGACGTTCAGCTCGGTGCCGGCGCCGTGGTCGGGGTCGATGGTGATCCGCATCACGTTGGGGCTCAGCTCGGCCACCGGCGTGTCGGCGAACAGCTGGAACGGCGCCGGCTTGAACAGGATCGCGATCTCGGTGCGGCGGCCGGTCATGCGCTTGCCGGTGCGGACGTAGAACGGCACGCCGGCCCAGCGCCAGTTGTCGATCTCGAGCTTCAGGGCGACGTAGGTCTCGGTGGTGGAATCCTTCGCCACGTGCGGCTCTTCCCGGTAGCCGACCACCGGCTTCCCTTCGAGCGTGCCGGCGACGTACTGGCCGCGCACCGCGTGGTCGGGTCGGATCGGCTTGACGGCCTGCGCGAGCTTCGCCTTCTCGCCGCGCACGTCCTCGGCGGAAAACGAGTTCGGCGGCTCCATCGCCACCATGCAGAGCAGCTGGAACATGTGGTTGGGCACCATGTCCCGCAGCGCGCCGGTGGGCTCGTAGAACCCGCCACGCTCCTCCACGCCCACGGTCTCGCCGGCGGTGATCTGGATGCTATCGACGTATTCGCGCCGCCAGACCGGCTCCAGCATGCCGTTGGCGAAGCGCAACGCCATGATCGACTGCACGGTCTCCTTACCCAGGAAGTGGTCGATCCGGTAGAACTGGCTCTCGTCGGCCTGTTTCAGGATCTGGGCATTCAGAGCCTTGGCGGAGGCGAGGTCGGAGCCGAACGGCTTCTCGATCACCACCCGTCGGAAGGCGTCGTCCGCCTGCTTGAGCAGGCCCGCTCGCCCGAGCCCGTCGACGAGGCTGCCGAAGAAGCGCGGCGCCACCGCGAGGTAGAACACCACGTTGCCCGAGACCTTGCCCTTCAGCGCCTCGAAGGTTCCGGCGTCCTCGAAGTCGCCTTTGAGGAAGTGGATGCGCTCGCGGATGAAGCCCCAGCTCTTCGGGTCGATCCGGTCGGCGTGGAACTCGGAGCCGGGGTCCTTGCTCAAGGTCTCCATCGAGGTGGTGAGTTCGGTGCGCAGGCCCTCGTCGCTGCCGTCGTTGTGATCGACGCCGAGGATCGTGAAGCCCGGATCGAGCAGGCCCGAGCCGGCGAGGTTGTAGAGCGAGGGCATCAGCAGGCGCTTGGTCAGGTCGCCGGCCGCGCCGAAGATCACCAGCGTGCAGGGCGGCGCCGGCTTCGTGCCGCAGGCGGCATGGTCCTTCAGGGGCGCGTCGTGTGTCGGCTCGGGCATCGGCGTCGTCCGGTTCTTCGACGCGATGGTGCGTCGCGGCATTCGATCGCACGACAACCGGCGAGCGGCATGGCCGTTCCGGCGGAGACGCGATCGTGTGGAGGGAGGTGTGGACCCTCACCCCCGCCGGCGCAGCACCACGCCCGGCAGCGGGCAGGCGGCCGGGACGACCGCGAGGACGACCGAACTCGGGCACAGGGCGCGGCAGCCGAGCGCGGCGTCGATCTGGTCGCGGCCGCAGGCGGTCGCGTCGCAGAACCGCCCAAGATCCTCGCAGGTCGCCAGGAACCGGCCCGCTCCGGGTCGCGCGTGCAGGTCGGCGGCGCCGACGGGGCCAGAGAGGACGAGGAGGGCGGCGAGGCCGAGCCGGATCATGGGTGCGCCTTCCCAGCGGCGGACGGAGCCGTGGCGTAGCATGGCGGCGCGCGGCGCCCTATGGCATGGACGCGACAGGCGAAACGCGATCCGGACCCCGACGTGCTCGACATCCGCGGCCTCTCCAAGACCTATGCCGACGGCACCCAGGCGCTCGCGGGCGTCGACCTGTCGGTGGAGGCCGGCGAGGTCGTCGCGCTGATCGGCGGTTCGGGCTGCGGCAAGACCACCCTGCTGCGCCTGATCGCCGGCCTCGACCGCGGCAGCGCCGGCACGATCACGCTGGACGGCGAGGGCATCGCCGCGCCCCACGCGAGCGTCGGCCTGGTGTTCCAGGAGCCGCGCCTGCTGCCCTGGCTCGCGGTGGCCGACAACGTCGGCTTCGGCCTCGACGGGGTCCGCCGGCCCGAGCGCCGCGCCCGCATCGCCCACGCGCTGGAG
>NZ_VRUX01000038.1:0-17900 GCF_008039885.1 Methylobacterium sp. WL103 | reverse complement strand
TGCCCAAGCGCTGGATTGTCGAGCGAACGATCGGTTGGCTCAACCGCTGCCGCCGTCTCGCGAAGGATTGGGAATGCAAAAGCCGGAAAGGGCGAGCGTTCGTCCTCTTGGCCTCCATCCGCCTCATGACCCGAAAGCTCTGTCAGAAAACATCATGATGCCGGACAGACTCTGAGGGCCGGCCAGAGCACGTCCCCGCTCGGATCGCCCGCAGAGCGTCCAAGCGCCGGGAGCACGGCCAGGCTGATCAGGAGCGGCAGGATGCGACGCATGGTGTCCACGCCGACGGGGCGCAAAGGCCGGAGCGATAAACCGCTACGAACGCACGTCTGATGGTCAAACAGTCGACCTGACGATTGAAAAAACGGTCGACATCACCCGATTGTACCGTGCGTCCCCGGTGCAGCCCCGGCCTAAAACGGGGCAGCATCGAATTTATATACAGGCCTAGCTTGTTGGCAAAAAGGGAGAATTGGTGAGCGCGTTGGGGTTCGAACCCAAGACCTACAGATTAAAAGTCCGTTCGAGGTAATTCCGAGGCCGCTCAAATCCGTGCGTCGCCGATCGCGGAATTCGAGTCCCCACAACGACTTGACGCGCGATGATCGCTCATTCATCACTCATGGGGTAACGCCGCCGGGCAGGGCAATTCTGTTACCCGGTCGTTACCCCGCCGCCTTGCTATGGCTCGGGCAACGCTGCCGAGGTGCGCGCCGTGGCCGTTCTGACCGTGAAGTCTGTCGAGTCCGCGAAGGCTGATCCTGGCAAGCGTCGAGAGGTACCTGACGGCGCCCTCCCCGGCCTCTATCTGGTAGTGCAGCCGGCCGGCGGAAAATCCTGGGCTGTGCGCTATCGAGCGGATGGGAAGCCGAAGAAGCTCACCCTCGGCGTCTATCCTCGCCTGCCGCTTACCGAGGCCCGCGAGGCGGCCCGGACGGCATTGCGAGCCGTCGCCGAAGGCCGCGACCCGGCAGGCGAGAAGCAGGCAGCCAAAGCCGAGCCATCGGCAGCACAGGCCATGCGGTTCGGTGCCGTCGCTGCCGATTATATCGAGCGGTACGCCAAGCCTCGGAACAGGAGCTGGCGCGAGACAGAGTCATTTCTGACCCGCACGCTCGACGCAACGGACAAGTGGCAGGATCGCGACGTCCGAACGATCGGTCGGAAGGACGTGCTGAACGCTCTCGACGCGGTGGTCGGGCGTGGCGCATCCATTCATGCGAACCGGCTGTTCGCGGCCTTACGACGGTTCTTCGCCTGGACGGTCGAGCGGGGGATCCTCGAGGCGTCGCCGATGGCTGGCCTAAAACCGCCCTCCCCCGAGGTGTCTCGAGACCGCGTGCTGACTGACGTGGAATTGGTCGCGGCATGGAAGGCGGCTGAACAGGTCGGCTATCCCTTCGGCCCCGTGGTGCAACTCCTCATCCTGACCGGCCAGCGCCGCTCGGAAGTGCTTGAGGCGGAGTGGCGCGAGTTCGATCTCGATGCTGCGACATGGACGATCCCCCGGACCCGCGCAAAAAATGATCGAGCGCACGTCGTTCCGCTAGCGCCGGATGCGGTGGCGATCCTCCGCCGGCTGCCACGGATCGGCCAGCGCCCTCGCCTGCTGTTCACCACTACCGGAGAGACGGCGTTCAGTGGCGTCAGCAAGGCGACGGACCGGCTCCAGAGCATCGCCGCTTCCCTGCTTCCGGAGGGCGAAGAGAGCGCTGCATGGCGGCTGCATGACCTGCGAAGGACGTTTGCCAGCGGCTGCGCGCGTCTTGGGGTGTCGGTGCATGTCGTCGAGAAAGCGCTGAACCATACCTCCGGCACGCACTCTGGCATCGTCGGCGTCTACCAACGCCACGAATACAGGGAGGAGAGACGTCGAGCGATGGAGCTTTGGGCCTCGCATCTAGCTGGGCTGCTTTCTCGGGCCGCTAAGGTCATCCCGTTTGAGAGGCGCGCGTAATGAATCGCGAAAAAGAGATTCAGGAAACATTCTCAGACGCCCAGAGATTGCGACTAAAAACTTTTTTAAACCTAGGCAACGAAAGTGAGCTAAATGAAGCAGTCATTTCAATTGTAGAAACAATACTTGTTCATCACTTGCGTATTGCCGCAAAAAAATCGATACCGAACAGGGTGAAGTCAAAGAAAAAGCTTCTGCAGATTGCAGCTGCGGCGCGAAAGCTTGAAGTGCTGTTGTCAGATTTTGATATCTCCCGGAGCATAGGTAACTTCATTGAGGAGGCTGATATATATCCGCCTGAGCTTTCTAAGTTATTTCACCGTCGTCCACTATGGAGCGATGATGAAGTCAGCATCCGCGATATGTTTGGCATGTTATGCAATATTGAATTAAATGCGACGCTACTAGCAAAAAATGATAAATCTTTCAGTTTTCATTACATGCTTCCGACAGTTCAAGAAGCAAATAGAGATTTTGACGCAAACGCTCTTTGGCCAAGGCTGTTTAAGTTCTGGGAGATGGCGGGAAATAAGGTGGCCGCTACGCCAGAAGGTCCCACATTTCGGTTCCTTGCCCTTGTTCATGAGGTTGCGATGATCAAGGCTCCCGATCCCGACGCGCTTAGGTCCGCATGCGAGCGGTGGCGTACCGATCCGATGCGTGAGCAGCCGGAGAAAATCCCATGGGTGGCTTGAATCGCTTTTTCGAATTTTGCTTGCAATTCCGCCCGTCGAAATAGGCGCATAACAAATTGGTCGCTCGCAAACAAACAGGAGCGCCCGATGAGCGATACAGAGAATTGGCTAAACAGCGCAGAGGTTCGCGGCAGATATCGGATCTCGGCAGCGACGCTTAATCGCTGGGATCGAGACGAAGCGCTTGAATTTCCGGCACCAATGGTGATCAACCGGCGCAAGCTCTACCCGTTTTCGAAGCTGCTAACTTGGGAGCGGTCGCAGGCGTCGGCAGCTCGGCGGAGGGCCACGGCATGAGTGGCGTCGTTTTCCCGATCCATATCGGCGAGTTGAACGGCAAACTTCTGCGGTTCTTCAAGGCTCCCACAGATGAGCCGCAGCTCGTATGGCATGCGTGGGATGATCTTGTTGCTTGCGCGTCTCTTCCGCGGGATCTGAGCGAACGGTTCCAGCGATCCATGCGCCGAGACTACCCAGACGGCGTTCGCACGATCGGAACGACCGAAGGCATCCTAACGATCGCACCTCATTGGATGGCTCTAGGTTTCATCGGGTCGATGATCGAAAACAAGCGCATGCCTGCATCGGCTGAGCTTTTCTATACGATACAGTCTGTCGATGCCTGGAATGCGCTAACCGGAGATTTATGCAGACCGCAAGGTATGGATCTGTTTCTTGCCGCCTTGCAAAATACAAATAAGAACGGAGGCGGAGAGGCTAGCGTCGGAGGTGGGGTATGACCGCCACTGTCCTACCCTTTCGGTTCGCTCGACGCCTGCCGCAAATCAGGAAAACGGCCGGCTACATGGTTTCCGTCCCGGCCAACCATGCCGAGGGGCACCTTCGCGAACAGCTTCGGCGGCTCGAGGATGGGCTTCGGAAAAAGGGCGTCGCCGAGTTGCTCATTCGGTCCGAGGTCGGATCCTATGAGGGTGCTATCCGGGCGCACCTATGGCGCCTCCTGATCAGCCAGGGGGGCGCGGCGTGAAGCATGCGGACTCAAGAGGTAATCCGAAAAAGGAAAAGCCCCATCTGCGCCTCTACGAGTGGCTCACCGACTCGAAGGCCTGGACGGATCTCAGCACGGACGCTCGGGCCCTCTACATCCTGCTTAAGCAGAAATACCGGGGCATCAACAACGGCCGGATCATCCTCTCGGTGCGGCAGGCCTGCGAGAATCTTCAGATTGGAAAAACGACGGCGGCCAAGGCCTTTCAGGAATTGGAGGTGCACGGCTTCATTGAAATCGTAATCCGCGGCAGCTTCGACGGGCGGAAGGACGGCCGAGCAACCGAATGGCGGCTCACCGAACACGAATGCAATGTGTCAGGCGAATTGCCGACGAAGCGGTTCATGAGTTGGGCGCCTGGAAAAGATTTGACGGTCCGCGCTGGGGTACGGTCGGTACCTGAGGGCGGACAGTCGGTACCTCAGGGCGGACCGCTGAGGTCATCAATTCCTAAAATGGTATCTCAGCGCGGACTGTGAAGCCCGGTTTCGGCATTCTCACGGTCCGCCCTCAGGTACACATCTAATATGCCAGTCCGTAGAGCGCCGAGCGCCTCACGCGACAAGCATCCACCACCATTCCCAGATCGGTCGCCACCGCGGCTGTGCGACCTCGCACTATCGAGGAGTGGAGAGAGCTATGTCGATCGAACAGGAACAGGCCCAGCGCGCCGAGAGCCTCAGCAACGCTGTGAGAGGCACCATGGAGGAGTTCAGCACCAAGCCACAGCCTACCAATCCGAAACATCGTCATCCGAGAAATGGCTCGTCGGAAATCGATGACGCTCGCGGTGCGCTCTCTGAGGCCATCCTGGAAACCGCACGCTGGCGGCTAGAGAAGGCCGAGCAATTCCCGAGCGAGACCCGAAATACGAGAGCCGCCGAATTGCTGAGGCGTATCGCGGCCAGCGTGACCGATGTGCCGGACGACCTGATGCGTCGGTATTCCGAGGCCTGGCACGACGAGACGGCTTCGCAGACCTCAGAGACGCAGTCGGTGCTGCTGCGCGATATCGGGTTTCGAAGCGCCAGCGCCATTGCGACGACGCTCGTCGAGCACCTGATGGAGCACGTCGACGACGCTCGCTTAGATCCAGACCGCGGCTGAAATCGAAATAGAGCGGCTCGGGAAGCGCCGGCCAGCGCCCCCGAGCCTCGACCAAAATCCCATCAGCAGGAAATCCGATCATGAATTCGAATACCACGGCTCCGGCCGACCCGCACGCTCGCGCGCAACGAGGTCCAGTCACCGCTGCAATAGCGGTGATGCGCGCCGCTGATCGCGAGCGGTCGGCACTTCAGACGCTTCGTGCTTCCCTCCTGTCTCGAATTGCAGACGATCTGGCGCGGCTCGATCGCCTGCAGGAGATCAGCGACCGGCTCGAATTTGGAGGGCAGGCCTGATGAGCGCCGACGGAAAAAGGGCCTTCGCCACGAACGTGCCGACGCCCAACCCTAATAAGCCACCGGCCACGATACGAGGCGGCTTCATCATCGTCCGGCGAGATGATCGAACCGGCCGGCTGATCACTCTCGGGAAAACACCTTACGAGCATGCCTCCGCCGCCGAGGCGAGAGCTCAGGCCGTCGTAATGGCCGAGCGCCTCGGTAGCGAGTTCGCGGTGTTCTGTGAGGTCGATGCGGTGCTGCCTCCTCCTGCCGAGGTGGTGACCGCCGCCCCCGTCGTCGATCCTGAGCCATCGCCTCCGCCTGCCGTGAAGGAGCCGGCACCTCGGCCCCCTGTCGTCGTCGAGCGCCGCACCAAGCGTCGCCCCGCCACCGGAGGGCGTGCATCATGACTGGTGCGAAGCAGATGCACCCCTGGATATCGGACGGCTCACCCGAGCGGGAATGGGCGGTCGCGCAATTTGAGGCGGTTCGAGCCTTCGAGGCAATTAGCGATCGATCCGAATTGCTGGCCCTTGCCGAGGCCGCACATCGTGGCCCGCTCGAGCTCGCTCGCCGAATGCGTCGGACCGGATATGGAATGGGCCCGGATGTTGAGCCTTTAATGAGCCTCGCCGAGTTCTGGGCACGTCTCTACGGCGAGGGCTCTGATCTGAACGCACCCTATCCAGCCGCTTACGCCTACGCCTTCCAGACCGTCGCCCCCTACCTAACTTCGACCCACTGATAACTCAAATCTCGATGGTCACCGCCGTTGGTGGTGACCATCCGCCAGCGTGAGGCCGTCGGATCATGTCTGCAAAATGAAAAAGAGAAGCGGTCGAGGGTATGGTGAACACAACCAAGTAAGCGCGGCTGGGAAATCAGACGCTCGCCTTGGACGTTTTAGAACGGAAGCAGTCGCCGAAAGCGGGCAATGTTCACGAGCGCAACGAGTGACGAGGCCACGTATGTGAGGGCGGCAGCGCGCAGTACGGTGCGGACACCGGGCATGTCGCTGGCGTCGAGGAAGCGACCTGTTTCCAGGATGGGCAGGGCTCGGCGGAAGCTTGCATCGAGTTCGACGGGTAGCGTCAGGAAGTGGAATAGGAGGCGAACGCCGAGGAGCGCGATGCCGATACCCACCTGCAGGGCGAGCAGGACAGGCGAATGGACGAAGGCGAGCACCACGGGCGCAGTCATCATCACCACGGCCGCGGCGAACTCGAAGCTCTGCACGATCGGGGCGAACCTCACCCGTGCCGCGAGGAGCCGGTCTCCCGCCGCGTGCTGGAGCGCGTGGGCGACCTCGTGTGCCGCGACCGCGACTGCCGTGATCGAGCGACCGTCATGATTCCCCGGCGATAGCCGCACGACGTTCGCGACCGGATCGTAGTGGTCGGCTGGCGCGATCTCGACGGGGACGTGCTCCAGCTGCGCCAAGTCGAGCAGATGGCGGGCGAGTTCGCCGCCGGTCCCGGGCAAGTCCGGCCGCTCGGTGGCGTGTTGTTGCATCGCCCGGCGCACCCACCACTGGGGGCCGAACACGAGACCGAACAGGAGGGCAGCGCCAAGCGCTAGAAGGACGGGCACGAGAGATATGTAGGCACGCGGCCGTAACCGTGGAAGCACGGCGCCTAATTCGAGACGTCCACCGTCCGACAATCGTGCGACAAGCGTCAAGGGCTGGATTGGGTGGCAAGCGGACGCTGGGCCTCCGCCCCGAAGCGGACGTTCTGGTTCCGACCCAACACAGTCTTAGGGACCGCCAGCCGCGCTTCTGGAAAGCGGCCATTTGTCGGCCGTCCGGCAGCTTCGGCTGGGAGAGGAGTAGAAGGCTTTGCGCTTACGCCCGCCCCTCGGCCTTCGCCATGCTCGCTGGGATGAACGCGAGGACGACTGCGAGCATCACTCCGAACCAGCACCCGGCGGCCTTGACCGCGAAGTCCCCGAAGCGGCCATGCCGTGTCAGCTCAAGGGTCTGCATGGCTTCCATGACGCCGGCAATCACGATCAACGCTCCCACGATTTGCCAGCGGCAGCGCGGATACCCGAAGGCAAACAGGAAGCTAACCGCTGCGTAGGCGCCGAACCGCTCAAGAGAGACCGGGGCATGGCTGATGGGCCGGAGGCCGATGGGCGCGAGGGTCGCGAAGACAACGCCCGCCAGGAGCAGCCAGCCGAGGATGCGGGAGGTCTTCATCATGGGACGGAGGTAGCCTGAGTGCTTGGCGGGACTGAGGCAGAGGCAACAGTTGGGCCATCGGGAAGTGTTTCACCCATCAGCGCGGCGCCGGACCATCCTCACAGAGTGGGTCGCAACTGCTTTACGGGATGAAGGGTAAGTCGGCATGCAACATGCAGGCGCGGCATCATGGCAAAACGAGCCCGCAGGCAGTACATAGCCTTATTATTATCCTCAGGCTCGGGCGCATAAGATGCCGCTGTTTTACATCGACCTCCATGACGGCACTAATTTCGTGCGCGATAAAAAAGGATTTGAACTACCAGACGCGGGAGCAGCCCGAGAGAAGTTGGGTCATGTTTTAAAGCGTGTCTCTGAGCTGCTGGACACAACAACGGACGGCCAAATATTCCTGGCGAGCGTTCGCGATCATGCCGGAACCATAATCATGCGGGCACGGCTTACGCTTGCTATCGAAGAGCTTCAAACGGCGTAGTGGCTTCACCATCCGCCTTCTCTCTTCGGCCTCATCCGCTGGGAGACTTCACAGTTGACTTCGGCTCTTCGCGAACGCTGCTTGTCCGATGGCGCGGCGCCGAGCCAGCTTCGCCATGCCGGCCTCGATGGTCTCTCGGTCCAGCTCATCGGGATCGAACGGGCCGCCGTACCACTCCAGCATCCGCTTGCGCTCGCGGTGCCGAGGCTTGGTGACGGCTTCTAGAAACTCCTCGAAGCCCATCGTCCCGCCCACGTCCTCGGGAGGTGCCCGCCTCGCCCCGTCAAGGAAGCGCGGGTAGGCGACTGTGGGGTCCGCTGGGCCTAACTCTTCGACCGTAATGGTGTGCTGCCAGTTGTCCCCGAAGTCGTAGGTATAAGCGAAGGCGGTGGTGCCCCGATCAACAAGCGCCCCGAGTTTCGTGGTTTTGGCGCTTCGGGTGTTCACGTCTGGCCACTCCGGGTGCGGGATGGCGTAGCGGGCGGACCCCTCCTGAAACTGGAAGAGGTGGTAGTCCTGGAAGGGCATCGCCGCCTGGATCACCTCATGCAGGAGCTTGAGGCTGGCGGAGAGGGGCACCTCGACGGTCCGCCAGACGGTGGGTTCAGTGTCATCGAGCGTGATACGGAGGCGGGCGATGCGACTCGGATCGGGCATGCCGCAAGGGTACCTTCGAGCGTGCTAGGAGCAACCCCGAAGCCGCGCACAGCGACCGCCGGGTTCTTCCCCAGTTTGCCGTGTGGGCATGGAAGGGGTGGGCCGCCGAGTATGCTCAAGCGACCCGCCCGATTTTTTGACTACCAGCCGCGGTAGCCGTGCGGCCGGTCGCAGTCCCGCTGGTAGCCGTACCCGGCGTGGCGGACACCGTAGCCCGCGTTGCGATAGCGGTAGCCGTCCTGGCCACCTCCGTAGAAGCGAGCGGGGGAAGGATCACGATAGGCCGGCGCTTCCTCGTAGTCGTACTCGCGGACCACTCGGGCCGGACGATAGGTGACGGTTGGGGGCGCCTCGTAGTCGTATCCGTAGGCCGGCGCGGGGCGGCCATAGCCGTAGCCGTATGCCGGGGGCTCGTGGGCCTCTGCGATCGCGGCCCCGAGGAGGGCACCTGCGGCGAGGCCTCCGATGACACCGGCCGCGATGGCGCCGCCGCCCCGAGCTTCGGCTGCCGTCGTCCCGAGAGCGCTCACCGCAACGAGCGCGGCGGCTGTGAGAGCTGCAAACTTCTTCATCGCCCATCCCCTGACACTTGAGGCCGGCATCGCCCGCGGTGCCCGGTCTCTGTGACTCAGCCGGTGGTCTCTCGGCTGTGAGGAAGAGATTGGCAGAGCGCGGATGCACCGAGGCTGAAACAGCTTGGCAGCATCCGTTCAGCTTGCGCTTGCGTTAGCTTAAGGCCTACCGAGCGGGCGGTTTGGTGCTGGCCTTGGGCTCGGCCGGGGCAGCAGCCTCCCGACGCTTTAAACCATCACAACTGCATCTCGGATCAACCCGGCGCGGCGGTACTTGCCCGGCTGTCATCCCAGGCTTCAAGCCGAATGCAGCATACCTCTGAGGTGAGCTGGGGAAAGGATAATGCCTTCACTTGTAGTCACCCAAGGCGTCCCGGTGCCCTCGTTAAGCGCCTTGAGCGCCTCGTCCAGCGCCTCTTGGAGACTGGGCAACTCTCTCGGCTCCGCGGCTTTGATGCTCACGTCGCTGGGCCATACGGTCAACGAAGCCGGACCGGGGACAGGCTGATGTTGACGCATCATACTTCTAAAATGCCCAATAGCCGCCGCGAGCTGCCTGCCGATTAAGGCAATATATGCCATAGCTGCGACGGAAAAGGCCCTACGTCGTTAGAACGGGCTAAAACCGTAAACGGGTTACCGCCTCCGTCGTCTGCCAAGTGCGAACACCGCAAGCACGCTCACCACGGCTGCGCCTACCAGCAAGGTAGAAGTTCGTGGCGCGACCAGGGGCGGCCCGCTCGACCCAGGAAGCCGTCGTTCTAGTCCTGTTGGTCCGAGCAGCCATGAAAGCGAGCGCCGTAGTTGGCCGGCAGCGTCGCGGTTGAACCATTGCCCATGCGTGAAGATGACCCGATCCGGGTTGAACGCCACCAGCCGCCAAGCTGCCTGCGTAGCCGCTCGATGGTTCGTGCGGAGGAGGAGCCGGAGGTACAGCGGCGCCTTGCCGTCCGGTGCGACAATCCCGAGGATGTGGGCCAGGGTACGTGACCCGACCGGCAGGAGGGCGCCCTCCAGGTTGATGACGAGGTCCGTGAGGAGGAGCGTCCGGCTCGGCCGATGGAAGAGACAGACCTCCTTGAACACAGGGCCCGTGACCAGCACTTGGTCAATCTCATCCGCCCAGACGCGAGGTGGCCTGTCCGTCAGCTCCGCATCGATCCGAACGCCCGAGCGACGAACCTGTCCCCGGTCTGCAAGCCCCGGCACCGCCCAGGTGACTGCGTTCGGACAAGCTGCCTGCCAGTCGCGAAGGAACATCCAGTGGCCGACGCTCGGGGCTACGAGGTGCTCGATGCGGCCCAGCGCCTCCAAAGCTCGCTGGAGGCTCGGTCGGTGCGGAATGGGCGAATGCAGAAGCAGCCCACCGCCTTCCAGCCGGAGCACCGTCATGCGGATGGGCAGCGGTATGCCGCCCGCGTGAACCGGCGCGTCGTCCACAATCCAGACACCATCGGCAACCTGCTTAGGGGTGTTCAATGGCGGGTAGCTGATGTGGTCGGTCACGCCGTGGCCTCCTGTTCGCTCCCCGCCAGACTCGGGGAACCTCAGGAGCGGGCGTTCGGGTCCCATCTCAGGCCTCGCACCGTCTTCGGCGCCCCGATCCTATCTCCTCCGCCAGGGCCCTCAACCCGAAGCGGCTTCCGTACCCTCGCCCAACGCTACCGCTGCCCGTATGGCCGGCGAGTGCGTCGTGCACTTCCTCATCGAGCTGCGCATCACCGGGGCTTTCGCTGGCGGAGCCGGCCGCGGGAGTAACCGCGCCACCATCGCGTGCGATTGGAACGGCAATGGTGAGATGGACGCGGTCTACGGCTCTGGATCAGCCAAGCTCCAGGTATTGAAAGCGGGCTGCCTCGGTAGGACGGCAGTATATTCATACGAGCCGCAGCTCGCCCGCCTTGAGGCCGAGACGTCGGATAAGGTCTCGGGAGAGGGCGCCGACGACCTCAATCCCCATGCCATCGGTCGTCAGCCCGTCCAATTGCGCGAGCGCGGCCACGGCGGAAGCGGCTACCACCGCGTAGATGCGAGGCGCCTCCCGCTTGTGGCGCACGGCGATCAAATACGCCGTGCGCTTACCTTTCTTGCCGGTTTGGACCTCTCCTGGAGAGGTGGGCGTAGCCTTGTCCATCAGTCCTTGTCGGGCTTTTCCTTGGTGATGGCGCCCGTCTTGGGATCGACGTGGAACTCCATCTTCACGCCGTTCTTCAGGCCTTCGCCTTCCCAGTGTCCGTCATCGGCCTCCAGCTCGGTGATGCTGGAGTAGCCCGCGTCCATCAGCTTCTGCTTGACCTGCTCGGCAGGGATCCAGTCCGCCCCAGGCTTGTCCTCCTTGGCCAGGACAGGACCGGCGAAACCCAGCACCATGGCCAGGGCGAGCGGTGCGAGCGTCCCGAACTTCATTAGCCGTCTCCATTTCTACGATGCCGGACAACGAGCCATATGGAGAGTGGTTGCGCGCCTGCCGGCCTATCGGACGGCTACAGATGACCCTCGACGTTCTCGACGCTGGCAACACCTGGGCGCGCTCGTAGTCCCTGAGCGATCTCCGCCACCGACTGACGAGACAGCCGCGCGAACGAGATCAGGATCTCATCCTGTGCCGGATCGGAGGCACGCTGCACGACGAACTGGCGGATGCGCGAGGCACGCTGTCCTGCGATCCCTTGCAGGGTGTCGAACGTGATCGCACCCGGCTCGGCCAGCACTCGCAGCGGTTGGACACGCTGCCGATTATGGTAGCGCTCCTGAAGGGGTTTCAATCCGGCGAGGATCGCCAGGAGGATGACGGTCGTTGCGATGCCGGCGGCGTACAGGCCGCTGCCGACCGCGAGACCGATGGCAGCGACAGCCCAGAGACTTGCTGCCGTTGTGAGCCCTTTGACGACCTCGCCGCGAAGAAGGATCGTCCCAGCTCCGAGAAACCCCACGCCTGAGACGACCTGCGCTGCGATACGTGATGGATCGAGGACGACGTTGTGCGTGCCAAGCGCATCGCTGAAGCCGAAGGCGGAAACGATGACGATGAGGCAGGCGCCGACCCCGACGAGCATGTGCGTTCGCAGGCCTGCAGCCCAGAGCAATCGCTCGCGCTCAACCCCTATCAGGCCGCTGAGGATGGCGGCGAGCATCAAGCGGCTCAAGATCTCCAGATTGCCGATCATAGCCTCCGTCGCATATGCCTATTGTTCTTCGATAGATCCCGGGCGGGCATCGCACAGCCAAACATGCGAAGGCGGCGCTTCCAGATAGGTGCGACGCCTATACAAAAGTCGCCATCCTTGAGAACGGGCGCATGGCCTGAGCGGTACTGCCAAGAGCAGGCCTCAACGCTGGACTTCGAGAGCCGCGCCTCAACGCGCCGCTTCTGGCGCCCTCCGTTTGGCCGCTAGGGCCGCCGCTTTGCCGGCCGCCGCGTAAAGGTTCAGCCGCGCGTAAACGCCAAAGGCTGAACCGTCGTCCAGGAAGCCGCCGCCGGGGCCCTGCGTCTGGGTCAGGATCGCGTTGGCCTCGTCCAGGCTGAGGGTCGGAAACGCGGCGGTCAGGAGGTTCCCGGCCTCTGGAGCGACGCGCCCAACATCCGCTTGTTCGCTGGCGTTTTGAGAATGCACCACCGGCAGCCCGTAGGTCTGGGTCGCTGCGTACAGGGCCTCGTTGGCGGCGGGATCACGGAACCGCCCCGTATCCGCCGCCGCACAGGCGGCAAGCGTGTCACCGCAGCCGTCCCGTAGGAAAGCGGAGAGGTCAGCGCGGGCTGCGTTGAGCGCGGCTCGGTAGTCGGGGAGTGCCACAGCCGCATTGGTCGAGCGGCTCATCTCGTTGTCCACCGCCGGGTTCCTCCGGATCTGGCCCACATAAGCGGGGTCGTTGGCGAGGAGGTGGGCGACCGCGTGCAAGGCCACCGCCCGACCGCCGATCACGTCCATCGCGTAGTGAGCGCCCAGCACGATGCGGTTGTTGCCGTACTCGGCGGCGCGCGCGATCATCTGCTGATAGCGCTCCGGCACCAGGATCGCGAGGATCAGGGCTTCGGTATAGCCGTAGGTTGTGTGGCCGCTCGGATAGGAGGGGCTGTCGGTCAGGTTCTGGTTCGGCCCGTGCAGCCAGTCCAGGCTGTGGGAGCCCCTCCCGAAATAGTCGTCGCCGCGATGGGCGAAGAGCTGCGGCAGGGTCTGAAACGGGCGCGCGTTGCCATAGGCGTTGGAGCCTTGGCTGCCGGCCGGGCGCCCGTAGGCCTTGCCGAACGCATCGGCCGCGCCCCCACGCTCACCCAGGATGGCCGATGCGGCATCCGAGACGGGCGCCTTTCCGTTCGTGGTGGCGTTGGCGAAGAAGAACTTGCCCGCGTTGGAGTCGGATTTGGCGACGTTGTTGGTGTAGCCGAGCAGATCCGCCACGGACGGCGTCACGTTCGTGAAGGTCTTGGTGTCCGCGTAGCGAGCCTTGGCCTGGTAGTGCACACCGAGCGTGCTGCCGAGCCCGTCCGCGAGCTCGGCCGCGTTGCCGTCCGTGATGAAGGCGTCGCGCAGGGCGAGCTGGCGTTGCTCTGGCAGGGGCAGCAGGAGGGGCTGCCGGGCTGCGCCGGACTGGATCTCCCCTGTGACCTTGAGGTTCGCGTCGAGGGCGGCTCGCCCCTCCGGACTCGCCGCCAGGAAACTCACGGGCGCGAGGCCGCGCAAAGCCGTCAGGTTGGTGGCCGACTGCGCCGCCGCCGGAAGGGGCGCCAGAATGAGAAGCGAAAGAGCCCCGTTCCTGAGCGTCCTCGACACGGCGTTTCCCCTCATGCTCGACTGGTGCCCTGATCCTAAAGATCCAGGTGGAGGTCTTACGTCCAGAACCCTGGCGCTTCCTAGCGACAGGATCGAGCCAGAGTGTAGCGCGCCGTTCAATACGAGGATCGGCTCCGCGCTCGGTTTCTGTCCGCCTCTCATCAACTCCGGTGGTCCTAGCTGATCCTCTCGATCAGCCCGGTTTACCGCCATCCGGTCAGGTCACGTGGCCCGAGGCAAATCGCGAAAGACCAACGAAACCGACATTATCCGGTTGCGGCGTCGTAGGCGCGCCGTGCCGCCAGACGCGCAGTCGCCGCGACGATGCCACGAGTGCCGCCGGTGATCTGCATCATGGGCGCACCTCGTCCGTCGTCTCGCGCGGCAGGGGCATCCGGCCGGCCGCCATCCGTGGCCTCAGAGGGTTCGGACAGGGGTCATGGTTTAGTCGCGACGTGTGGTGACAAGACGAGCATGATCGGGACGACGGCGAAGGCTGTGGCGGCGGCCGCGACGGCTGCCCAACGCGGTCCAACCGCATCGCCCAGCGGACCGTAAAGCAGGGGCGTCGCGAGCGCGCTGCCGCCGAGCGTCCAGGTGTAGAAGACTGCGAAGGCGTGCTCGACCCGACCGTGCGGCGCGAGTTCCGGCACGGTGCCGTAGAGCACGGAGGAGGTACCGTTCAGCATCACGCCGAGGACGGGCAGTACCGCGAGCGCGAGGGTGAGCGGAGACGCAATGACGAGCAGGATTGCGGCCGCCGTGCCCGCCTCGGAGAGGATCACGCAGCGTGTCACCCCGAACCGGTCCCCGAGCCGGCCGAAGATCGCCTTGCCCAGCGCACCGCCGACGGCGGCAAGGCCGAACGCGACGCCCACCGTGGTGAGGGCCGCCCCCTTTTCCTGCAGCAGGAACGGAAGGTAGACGAGAAAGGCCGGGCGGGCGGCGTTGTCGAGGATGCCGACCGCCACGAGGAGTCCGAAGCCGGTCCGGCCGACCGTAGGATCGCCGGGCTCGGCCACTTGTGGGCGCGCTCGCGCTTCCTCGCGCAGGATGGGCTCGCGGGGCAGCAGCGTGGCGACCCCGGCCGCGACGACGGCTCCGAGGCCGGCGGCTAGCCACAGCACGAAGCGCCAGTCGGCGTGGGTGAGGAGAAGCCCGGCGAGCGCGGGCAACGCCGCTTTTCCGAGATCGCCGGCGAAGTTGTAGGTGCCGAGTGGCCCCCTTGCCCTCGTCCCATAGGTCCGGGCGATCACCGCCGAGGCGAGGGGATGCTGGGTGCTGCTGCCCGCGCCGGAGAGCGCCAGGGCGACGCAGAGGCCGACGAGACCACCCGAGGCGCCGGCCAGCGCATAGCCGCCGGCGCTGAGCAGCGTACCGAGAACGAGGACGGTTCGCGCGCCGAGCACGTGCGCGAGTGCGGTGGCGGGCATCTGAAGGCTGGCCAGCGCGCCGACATAGAGCGAGCGCACCAGCGCGAGCGCAACGTAGCCAAGGCCGAACTCGGCCTGCCAGACCGGCAGTAGAACGTAGATCAGGTCGGTGTAACCATCGTGCAGGGCGTGGTTGACGCCGATCGTGGCGAGGACGCGCGTCCGCCGGGACCCGCGGATGGCGCCTGCCCCATCCGTCGGGCCCAAGGTCCCCTCGTCGGAACCTGCGATGGTCGTCGGCATCGATCACCCTTCCACGGCTGCCAGCGGCCACCACGGTGACGGCTACACCCGTGATGATCCGGCGATGAGTGTCGTTCGACTCACGCTACCCGTGCGTTAAACTCACGGATGCGAGCACGGAGGTTCGATGCGACGTCTTCCACCCCTCCATGCGCTGCGCGTCTTCGAGGTCGCCGCCCGGGCCGGTAGCCACGCCGCCGCAGCGGCCGAACTCGGCCTGACCCACGGCGCCGTCAGCCGTCAGGTCGCCGTGCTGGAGGCGTGGTTCGGCCAGCGCCTGTTCGTGCGGGTCGGGCGCAGCGTCGTCCCGACGCCCGCGGCCCGGGCTTTCGCGGAAGCGGTCAGCCTCACCTTCGACAGGCTCGACGCGGCGGCCGAGATCTGCGGCCGGCCCCTCGCACCCCGGATCCTGCGGGTGAGTACGCCCACGACCTTCGCGATGCGCTGGCTTATCCCGCGCTTAGACAGCTTCCACGCAGCGCGGAAAGAGGCCGAAGTCGTCGTTACGACGACCACGACTCTGCACAATGCCCTGCGCGGCGGCTTCGACCTCGCGGTCCGGCGCGAGCCGCGCATTGGAACGGGGGCGCATCATCCCTGGGGCGCCTACCGCGCGGTCCCCTTCCTGCGGGAGGCCAACACGCTGGTTGCAAGCCCGTCCCTCCTCGCGGCCCGCCCCCTGCGCACCCCAGACGATCTCGAAGGCGCCACTCTGCTGTCGAGCGAGACGCGCCCGGGCGACTGGAGCGACTGGCTGGGCACCGCCGGCCTCCTCCCTGATACGGGCAGCCGCCGGACGTTCGACCATTACTTCGTGGCTCTGCAGGCGACGGCGGACGGGCTCGGCTACGGCCTCGGGCCCCTGCCCGTCCTGTCCGACGATCTGGCATCCGGAAGGCTCGTCGCCCCGTTCCCGGAAATCGTCGTCCCGCGCCCCGGCTACGTGACCCTCGTGCCGAACGATGCGGACAAGACGTCAACCCTTACGGCATTCGTCGACTGGCTCGTTGCCACGGGCGCGCAATGAGATCGGACGACCATCGGACCGAGTCTGAAACGCCTTCTCTCCTTGCAAGAAGGACCTCTGCGTTCGGCATAATGACCAATCTGTGCATGAAGTGGCCCCCTTCGCGTTCCTTGAGCAAACGTCCGCTCCCGCGACCCGGTCTCTCGAAAGCGGACCGACAAGAATCCACCCAACCCCGACGTAGGTCATCCTTCATCAAGCTGCCGCGAAGCGGACTATCCGAGGGTCTGTGAAGGGTCGAAAGCGGTCCCGGCAGCGGAGTCTTGGGATCTCACCGACGACGGTCGACGCTGTCCGGCGGGTTGCTCAGGCAGTGTAATACCTCCTGCATGCCATCGCCTCGATCAGGGGATGCACCAAGGGTGCAGCCATCATCATCGACATCGATCAATTCGGAGTTTGAAATTTGGGATTTGCCAAAATAGGCGAGCCTAAAAATTCGGGATCGGGAAAAAGTTTTGTGCGCTCGGCACCCGATGCGGTTGGCGGCCCTGCACCTCCAGACTTTCGATGCCCCCCTCTCGCAAGGGCGAACCGAGTAATTGCGCTACCCAATTTAATTAATTGATTCATCGAATTCCGAGGGGCCATTCCGCCCTTCGCTGACCAGTGCAGGGGGGGGCCAAAACTCTGGAACCGAAGGGGGCTCTCACCGCACCAGGTGCCATTCGCGGATTTAATTTTTGGCCAGTAATTCAGAAAAAACGCAAAGAGTGTCGGACTTGTAGGCCATAGGTGCCCATTCGGTTCACCGCTCATGCTTGATGGCAATCAAGCCACGAGCCGTTGCCGGTAGGGGCCAAGTCCAACCGTTGGTGCTCTGATGGAAAATGCCTAAGCAACTCGCTGGGCTGCTGGCGAGCATCCGTAGCTGGACATTGCCGCATCGCGGTGAATGCCCATGCGCATGAAATTTCGCAATTAAATTCTGGATGTTTTTCCGCGGCAGCACGTCTGGGGCTGACCACCGAGCGCTTCCGCTTGGATCGGCTGCGCCTAACTCACACCGCAGAGCTCTTCAGGCTATCTATCGAAATGATTTAAGTGATATATAATGCCTATCACTCGAGTGATTTGGTCATTCGGCGCGATATGGTCCGCCCCCATTGAAGTGGTCCGCCCTTCGGCATGGCTTTTGAGCCTGGAGGACGGACGAGATGGCAAAGCACCCGAAGCCTGAGGAGATCGTTGCCAAGTTGCGGCAGGCGGACGTGCTGATCTCACAGGGCCAGAGCGTGGCCGATGCAATCCGCGCGCTCGGTGTGAGTTCGGTGACGTACTACCGGTGGCGGCGTGAGTTTGGCGGCCTGAAGTCGGATCAAGTTCGACGGATGAAGAGCCTTGAGACCGAGAATGCTCGGCTTCGAAAGGCAATCGCCGATCTCACCCTCGACAAGCTGATCCTGCAGGAGGCGTCCCGGGGAAACTTCTGAGCCCCGCGCGCCGACGCGCCTGTGTCGAGCACATCC
>NZ_VRUX01000389.1:0-4096 GCF_008039885.1 Methylobacterium sp. WL103 | reverse complement strand
ACCCCGCGCTGGCCCCGCGGGCGCGCTTCGCCGACGACGCCAAAGCCGGCGACGTCAAGCCCGGCGGGCGGGCGCCGTCGGTCTACCTCGACCCCTACGACGGCACCCTGCGCGGCGAGGTCCGGGGCGAGGCGACCTTCGCCACGATTCGCGGCCTGCACCGGTGGCTGCTGCTGCCCGGAGAGGGCAGGGGCTGGGGCCGCACCATCACCGGCGCCGCGGCTTTGGCGCTCCTCGTGTTCCTCGCCACCAGCGCCTCCGGCCCGAGAACCGGCCGATCCTGGACCGCGACCTGCGCGCGGTCGGCGTTGGCGAGGTCGAGGATCGCCTCCTCGTAGCTCATCATCGCACCGGTGACGCCGACCAGGGCGAGGACGAGCCCGGCGGTGAGGCCGAGCGCCCAGTGCAGGCGAAACAGGACGGTGCGGAGGGAGACAAACATCGCAGGCGGTACGTCACGGAAACGGCGTGCGGTCAAGTCTTTCCGTAGAAGTCCTGAGTTGTGGAGTCTAATTTATTACAATTCGAAAGAGCATCGACTTGTGTTTCTCGGGCCGCGGCGATCGAAAGCCTCGGAACCCTTCGCGCGCCCCGGACAGACGAATGGCTGTGCCGGATGAAGCGCCGAGGGTCGATACTCCGACGCCGCGTGTTCGATGATCGGCCCACCGCAGGCCGTCGAGTCGATTGCGCCCTCCGGCGCCCCCGCGTATACGAGGTCATTCCCCTTTTGAACGCGTGAGACGGGACTTTCGGATCGAGCGGTCCGGAGCCTGCGGACCGATGCCCGGCCCCGTCCGTCCCCGCGTCGGTTTTGGAGCCCGTGCGAAACATGACCCAGGGTCCGCTGATGCCCAAGGCGACCGCCGTCTGGCTGGTCGAGAACACCTCGCTCGCCTTCGAGCAGATCGCCGATTTCTGCAAGCTGCACCCGCTCGAGGTGAAGGGCATCGCCGACGGCGAGGTCGCCGCCGGGATCAAGGGCTTCGACCCGATCACCGCTGGCCAGCTCACCCGCGACGAGATCGAGAAGGCGCAGAAGTCGCCGGCCTACAAGCTCAAGGTCGCGGTCTCGAAGGTGAAGCTGCCCGAGGTCAAGCGCACCACCAAGGGTCCGCGCTACACCCCGCTGTCGCGCCGCCAGGACCGACCGAACGCGATCCTCTGGCTGCTGCGCAACCACCCCGAGCTGAAGGACGCGCAGGTGATCCGGCTCGTCGGCACCACCAAGTCGACGATCCAGCAGATCCGCGAGCGCTCGCACTGGAACTCCGGCTCGCTGCAGCCGATGGACCCGGTGACGCTGGGGCTCTGCACCCAGATCGACCTCGACTTCGAGGTCCAGCGCGCCGCCAAGGACCGTCCCGCGGCGCTGGCCGCCGATTCGGGCGCCTCGCTGCTGCCGACCGAGGTCTCCACCCGCGAGGAGGCGCCCGAGGCCGACGAGCACCGCCACGGCGGTCGCGAGGAGCGGATCAACGCCGATTCGGTGTTCGCCAAGCTCAAGGGCGTCCGCCCGGCGGACGACGACGAGGACTGATTTCTTCGCGGTCTCCCAAGTCTTCGGACCGACGCTGCGGGCCTGCTTCGAAGGAAGCGGGCCCGTTCTGCGTCGACACCCGTTTCTGTTGAACTTCCGGGCCCGTTGCTGTAGAGAGCCGGCGTCCTTCCAGGCCGACCGCACGCGCGTGTTTCAGTGTTGCGCGGCGCCGCCCCGGGACGACCGCCCTCGGACACCGTACGAACGCGTCGGCAAGCCGATCCCATTTTCGGATCGGTCGCTCCTCGATCCGGAGCGGCAGCGGCAACGGGGGCGTTCGCAACACGAGCCGCCGACGTGAGGGCATCCCCGAGGGAGCCCGTTCAGGAGACAGAATGACTGCTGGTACCGCTCTGCAGCGCGACACCTACCGCGACGACTTCGCGGCGCTGCTCGAGGAATCGTTCCTCCAACACGAGATCACCGAAGGCTCCGTCGTCAAGGGTCGCGTCGTCGCGATCGAGAAGGACGTCGCGGTCATCGACATCGGCGCCAAGACCGAGGGTCGCGTCGCCCTCAAGGAATTCAACGGCCCCGGCCGCGAGGGCGAGCTCGCCGTCGGCGACGAGGTCGAGGTCTACGTCGACCGCATCGAGAACGCGCTCGGCGAAGCCGTCATCTCGCGCGACAAGGCGCGCCGCGAGGAGTCGTGGGTCAAGCTCGAGAAGGCCTTCGAGGCCAACGAGCGCGTCTCCGGCACGATCTTCAACCAGGTCAAGGGCGGCTACACCGTCGACCTCGACGGCGCCGTGGCGTTCCTGCCGCGCTCCCAGGTCGACATCCGCCCGGTGCGCGACGTGACGCCCCTGCTCGGCACCCCGCAGCCGTTCCAGATCCTCAAGATGGATCGCCGCCGCGGCAACATCGTCGTCTCGCGCCGCACGGTGCTGGAGGAGAGTCGCGCCGAGCAGCGCTCCGAGCTCGTGGCCAACCTCGAAGAGGGTCAGGTCATCGACGGCGTCGTCAAGAACATCACCGAGTACGGCGCCTTCGTGGATCTGGGCGGCATCGACGGCCTGCTCCATGTCACCGATATGGCGTGGCGCCGCGTGAACCACCCGTCCGAGGTCGTGACCATCGGCCAGACGGTCAAGGTCAAGATCATCAAGATCAACCACGAGACCCACCGCATCTCGCTCGGCATCAAGCAGCTGCTCGCCGACCCGTGGGAGGGAATCGCCCAGCGCTACCCGGTCGACGCCAAGCTCAAGGGCCGCGTCACCAACATCACCGACTACGGCGCCTTCGTGGAGCTGGAGCCGGGGATCGAGGGCCTGATCCACGTCTCCGAGATGAGCTGGACCAAGAAGAACGTCCACCCCGGCAAGATCGTCTCCACCTCGCAGGAAGTGGAAGTGCAGATCCTCGAGGTCGACCCCGTCAAGCGCCGCATCTCGCTCGGCCTCAAGCAGACCCTGCAGAACCCGTGGGAGGCCTTCAACGAGAAGCACCCCGTCGGCTCCGAGGTCGAGGGCGAGGTCAAGAACAAGACCGAGTTCGGCCTGTTCATCGGCCTGGAAGGCGACGTCGACGGCATGGTCCACCTGTCGGACCTCGACTGGAACCGTCCCGGCGAGCAGGTGATCGAGGAGTTCAAGAAGGGCGACATGGTCAAGGCGCAGGTTCTCGACGTCGACGTCGAGAAGGAGCGCATCTCGCTCGGCATCAAGCAGATCGGCGGGGACCCCTTCGCCGAGGCCGGCGACGTCAAAAAGGGCCAGATCGTCACCTGCGAGGTCGTCGAGGTGAAAGATTCGGGCATCGAGGTGAAGATCGTCGACACCGACATGCAGAGCTTCATCCGTCGCGCCGAGCTCGCCCGCGACCGCGGCGACCAGCGCCCCGAGCGCTTCGCCGCCGGCGAGAAGTTCGACGCCCGCGTCATCCAGTTCGACCGCAAGGCGCGCCGCGTCCAGCTATCGATCAAGGCGCTGGAAGTCGCCGAGGAGAAGGAGGCGATGGCCCAGTTCGGCTCGGCCGATTCGGGTGCCTCGCTCGGCGACATCCTCGGCGCGGCCTTCAAGAAGGCCCGCACCAGCGACGACGTCGAAGAGAAGTAGTCCGGTCCTCGCTGGCCGCCCGGGTTCCGCCCGGGCGGCCGGCGGGCCCATTCGATCCGAGGCCCGCGCCGGACACCCGTCCGGCGCGGGCCTTTCTTTTTGGCGGTCTCGTGCCCTCGGCAGCGTGACCGGTTTCAGGGCCTGCACGGATTCGGTCGGCCATGACGGGTGCAGCGCAACCTTAAGGCGATGCGGTTTTGGTTCCCCGCGCCCCTTGCCGGTCCGTGTCCGGCAGGGCTAGAACACCGCTCGCGGGCAACGGCCCGGCGCCCACGAGTTCAAGCCTGCCAAGGACTTGGTCTGTACCGACGCGTGCGGTGCGGATCGTGCCGCGGCACGCGGGCCTCGTGCGCCCTGCCCCGGACATCGGTCTGCGGGTGGGCTGAGAACCGGCCGGCCGCGAGGCCGGGACCGCCAGGGAGCAGACCAGCGCATGGCAGCCGACGCCGAACTCCTGATCGACCGGCGGCGGTTGCGCCGCAAGCTGTCCGTGTGG
>NZ_VRUX01000388.1:0-4103 GCF_008039885.1 Methylobacterium sp. WL103 | reverse complement strand
CCGTAGACGCTGCGCGGGGCGATGGGGTCGTCGGGCCGGTAGGCGCCGGGGCGCGTGCCGTCGAAGACGTAGTCGGTGGAGACGTGCACCAGCGGGATCGCGTGGCGCGCCGTCTCGGCGGCCAGGATCGCCGGCGCCAGCGCGTTGAGGCGCCAGGCCGAAACCGGCTCGGATTCGGCCTTGTCGACCGCGGTGTAGGCGGCCGTGTTGATCACCGCCGCGAAGCGACGTTCCGCCAGCAGGCGGGCGACGGCATCGGCGTCGGTGATGTCGAGGGCTCCGCGGTCGGGGGCGTGCACCGTGACGCCGTCAGGCCAGGCGTAGGCCTGCAGCTCGGTGCCGACCTGCCCGGCGCCGCCGAGAACGAGGATGTCCATTCAGGCGCCCTTGCCTGTCGTGGGCGCGCCCTCGCTCGGCGCGAGGCCGAGGCGCTCGCCGGTGTAGCGGCCCTCGCGGATCGGGCGCCACCAGGCCTCGTTGTCGAGGTACCAGCGCACGGTCTCCTCCAAGGCCTGCTCGAAGGTCTTGGACGGCGCCCAGCCGACTTCGGCCTCCGCCTTGCTCGGATCGATCGCGTAGCGCCGGTCGTGTCCGGGACGGTCGGCGACGAAGCTGATCAGGTTTTCGTGCGGGGCGCCCTCGGGCCGAAGCCGGTCGAAGGCGGCGCAGAGCGCCTTCACCACGGCGAGGTTGTTGCGTACCGCGCGGCCGCCGAGCAGATAGGTCTCGCCGACCCGGCCGCGCTCCAGCACCGCCACGAGGCCGCGCGCGTGGTCCTCGACATGGATCCAATCGCGCTCGTTCAGGCCGTCGCCGTAGACCGGCAGCTTGCGGCCTTCGAGCGCGTTGAGGATCATCAGCGGGATCAGCTTCTCCGGGAAGTGGCGCGGCCCGTAATTGTTCGAGCAGTTCGTCACCAGCACCGGCAGGCCGTAGGTCTCGTGCCACGCCCGCGCCAGGTGGTCCGAGGCTGCCTTCGAGGCGGAGTAGGGCGAGCGCGGATCGTAGCGGCTGTCCTCGGTGAAGAACGCGTCCGGCGGCAGCGAGCCGTAGACCTCGTCCGTCGAGACGTGGAGGAAGCGGAACCGCGCCTTCGCCTCCGCTGGCAGTGCTTCGTAGTGGCCGCGCGCGGCATCCAGCATCACCTGCGTGCCGATGACGTTGGTCTGGATGAAGGCGCCCGGATCGGTGATCGAGCGGTCGACGTGGCTTTCCGCCGCCAGGTGCATCACCGCCTCCGGCGCAAAGTCTGCGAAGGCCGCGCGCACCGCGTCGGCGTCGCAGATGTCGGCCTCGACAAGGCGGTGGCGGGAATCCTCGGCGAGGCTGTCCAGCGACACCGGGTTGGCCGCGTAGGTCAGCGCGTCCAGCGTCAGCACGTCGTGGCCGAGGTCGCGCACGAGATGGAGCACGAGAGCGGAGCCGATGAAGCCGCAACCTCCGGTCACCAGAATGCGCATGGCAGGCCTTTCCTTGAATGCGTCGACGGTCGTCGCAAGCCGGGTCCTCAGAACACCGGTCCGAGGTCCGACAGGCGCGGCGCCGCCTTGTCCTTGTCCGACAGGATCGCCTCCGCCGCCGAGACCGGCCAGTCGATGCCGACCTTGGGGTCGTTCCAGACCAGGGCGCGGTCGTGGGCCGGGCTGTAGTACGCGTCCACCTTGTAGGCCACCATCGTGTCGGGCGTCAGGGTGCAGAACCCGTGGGCGAAGCCGTGCGGGATGAACAGCTGCTCGCCGCCCTCCGCATCCAACGTCACCGTCACATGCTGACCGTAGGTGGCAGAATCGCGGCGGAGATCGACCGCCACATCGAGGATCGCCCCGGAGAGCACCCGCACGAGCTTGGCCTGCGGCTGCGGCGCGACCTGGAAGTGCAAGCCGCGGATCGTTCCCTTGGGCACGGAGAACGACTGGTTGTCCTGCACGAACGCGCAGGTGATGCCGGCCCGCGCCAGCGCGTCGACGCGGAACGTCTCCGAGAACCAGCCGCGGGCGTCGCCGAAGCGCTTCGGCTTCACCCGCATCACCCCGGCGAGCCGGGTCTCGATCACGTCCATCGCACGCTCTCCGATGGTGCTGCGCTCAGCGCCCGACCGCACCGTCGCCCACGCGACGGCGTCCGCCTCGGACGCATCGAGCGGGCTTCCAAGCATTCCGGGGGGCTGTCAAGTCGCAAGGACCTTTCGCGGCTCCAGAGCGCCCGCTACGGAATCCCGATCATCTTGTGCGTCTGGAGCGAGAGCCGCCAGCGCGCATCCGCCCGGCAATAGGCGACCGCCGCGCCGGTGTTGGCGACCCGGTCCGGGCCGTCCATCGGCTGAAGCCAGCGATGGTGGAAGTCGAGGTCGGCGACGGTTTCCGGCGCGAGGCCGGCCTGCGGGAAGACCAGCTTCAACTCGTCGCCGTGCCGCTGCACCAGGGGGGCGCCGGCCTTGGGGCTGACGCAGATCCAATCGATCCCCTCGGGCGCCGCCAGCGTTCCGTTGGTCTCCACCGCGATGGCGAAGCCGCGGGCGTGGACCGCCGCGATCAGGGCGGGATCGAGCTGCAGCAGCGGCTCGCCGCCGGTGAAGACGACGTAGTGCCCGTGCGGACCGCCCTCCCAGGTCTGCGCGATCCGGTCTGCCAGGTCGTCGGCGGTGGCGAACTTGCCCCCGCCCTCGCCGTCGGTGCCGACGAAGGCGGTGTCGCAGAACCGGCAGACCGCCTCGGCCCGGTCGGCCTCGCGGCCGGACCACAGGTTGCAGCCGGCGAACCGGCAGAACACGGACGCCCGCCCGGCCTGCGCACCCTCGCCCTGAAGCGTGTGGAAGAGTTCCTTGACCGCGTACGCCATCGCCCCGCCGTGCCCGCGCGCCGTCGGCGCGGCCCCCGTCCCGTTCCAAAAGGTCGTCGAGCGACAGCACATAGGCGTCCGCGTGCCGCAACGCCACATCGGTGTCCCGAGGCGCGAAGCTCAGCCATGGGCCTGCCGAGACGCTGAGGCTCCGCCATGCTCTTGCCACGGTGCCCGCGTTGAACGGCCGGCGATCCATGGGCCCTTGTTCGCAGCCGCGAGAGGGACGGCACCGGGCCCGGTGCCGGCGCGGCGTTCCATTGCTTTGAGTCGGGGTCGATGTCGAACCGTTTTCTGAGGCGCCTCTCCCTGGGGCTCGCCACGCTCGCCGGCCTCCTCGGTGCGCAGGCGGCCGACGCCGTGACCGCACCCGTGCTCGTGGTGGAGGTCGATTCCGGCAAGGTGCTCTACGCGCAAGGGGCGACCGACCCCTGGTACCCGGCCTCGATCACCAAGCTGATGACCACCTACGTCGCCCTCGACCTGGTGCGGCAGGGCAAAGTCTCGCTCGATTCGATGATCACGATCTCGGCCGCCGCCGCCGCCGAGCCGCCCTCGAAGATGGGCTTCAAGCCGGGCACGCAGCTCACCCTCGACAACGCTTTGAAGATCATCATGGTCAAGTCGGCCAACGACGTGGCCTTCGCGATCGGCGAGACGCTCGGCGGCACGGTCGACGGCTTCGCCGACATGATGAACGAGACCGCGCGCAAGATCGGCATGCGCGAGAGCCGCTGGTACAACCCGAACGGTCTGCCCGATCCCCGGCAATGGACCTCGGCCCGCGACATGGCGGTGCTCGGCCGCGCGCTGCTGCGCGACTTCCCCGATTCGCACGACCTGTTCTCGATCTCGGCGATCCAGTTCGGCCGCTCGGTGATGGCCAACCACAACGGCCTGCTCGGGCGCTACGCCGGCGTCGACGGGATGAAGACCGGCTTCATCTGCGCGGGCGGCTTCAACGTGGTGGCGAGCGCCAACCGCAACGGTCGGCGCATCCTCACCATCGTGATGGGCAGCCCGAGCGCGCGTGAGCGCGACCTCAAGGCCGCCGACCTGTTCGATTACGGCTTCGGCCAGTCCGCCGGCTGGACCGCGCAGACCCTCGACGCGATGCCGGCCTCGCCGATCGGCGCGCCGCCCGACATGCGGCCCTACATCTGCGACCGCAAGAAGCCGATGCCGATCGACGAAGGCCCGGGCGCCATCGCCGGCGCGGCCGACAGCGCCGGCGCGCAGTTCCTTGGGGCCGCCGGCCTGTCCTC
>NZ_VRUX01000387.1:0-4116 GCF_008039885.1 Methylobacterium sp. WL103 | reverse complement strand
GCCCCGCGCGACGGCGCCCTCGGGGATTCGCGCGGCCTCCGCCGAGCGCCTGACCAGGCAGACGACCTCGTGCCCGCGCGCCACCAGCGCCCGCACGGTCGCGCGGCCGATGGTGCCTGTGCCGCCCACCATCAGGACGCGGCGCGGTCTCACGCCCTCCGGCCGATCCACCCCCATGATCGCTTTAACCCTTCGCGTCTGCCATCGCGCCCGCGGCATGCTCGGCGATGGCGCCGGCGGTGGTGAGCCACACCGCGTCGCGCTGTGCCGCGATGCGGGCGAGCGCCGCGCGCAGGGGCTTCAGCCGGTGCGGCTGGCCGACGATGTAGGGGTGGATCGCGATCCCCATCACCAGCGGCGCGTGGCGCGATTGCTCCAGCATCTCGTCGAAGGCGTCCGAGATCGCGTCGGCGAATTGCCGCCCGGTCTCCTTGCGGGCGACGATCGCCGGGATGTCGTTCAGCTCCTGGGGGTAGGGCACCGAGAGGATGCGGCCGCCGTCGCGGGTCGCGAACCAGACCGGCTGGTCGTCGTGGGCCCAGTCGAGGAGGTAGCGGTAGCCGGCTTCCGCCAGCAGGTCGGGGGTGATGCGCGATTGCGAGATCCAGGGTCCGAGCCAGCCGGCGGGCGGCTTGCCCTCGTGCTCGGTCAGCAGGGCGGTGGCCTCGGCGATGAGCGCGCGCTCGCCGGCCTCGTCGAGGGTGCCCTGGCGCTCGGCGTTGGTGCGCCCGTGCCCGACGATCTCGTCGCCGCGGGCGCGGAACGCCTCGATCAGGCCGGGGCAGTCGGCGTAGAGGCGGCTGTTGACGAGCACGCTCGCCGGCAGGCCGAGCTCGTCGAGGAGCGCCTTGATCCGCCACGCGCCGACGCGGTTGCCCCAATCGCGCCAGGCGTAGTTCAGCACGTCCGGCTGCGGGCCGCCGGGGGCGAGCTCGGCACCGAGCCCCGACCCGAAGTCGAAGGTCTCGAGGTTCAGCGCGACGTAGACCGCGAGGCGCCGGCCATCCGGCCAGTCGTAGGTCGGCCGGTCCGGCAACGCGCTGTAGGCATAGCGGCCGTGGCCCTTCGAACTGTCCATCCGTCCTCCGGTCTCCGAACGCGCTCGGGGATGCTGCGACGGCAGATGGGGTCGGCGAGGCATGGGGCAACGGGGCGGCGTCCAATCCGTGGCGCCCCCAGCCCGCCGGGATCAGGCGTTCTCGTCGTCCGCCGTCGCAAGCCTTTCCAAACCTATCCCGTGCAAGGTCGGCCCTCTTCGGTCGCCGAGGGTGCCGGACTTCGAGGAGGCGTGCATGCGGATCGCCCAGGGAGGCGTCGTCCCGGCCGAGCCGCAGCGGGCGGTTCCGGCGTCCGGAGGCGTGTCCCTGAGCCGGCTCGACCGGCTCGTGATCCTCGGCGTCGGCTTCGCGCTGCAGTTCAACGTGATGACCTCGACCTTCGGGCTGCCGTTCCTGCGCCTGTCGGACGCGCTGCCGTTCCTGACGATCCCGTACTTCCTGCTCCGTCCGCGCATCCTGTCCACGCTCCTGGCGCGGGCGTTGCCGATCGGGGTGGTCGTCCTGCTGCTCGTCGCCTCGCTGGTGGCGAAAGCCGACGTCCAGCAGGGCGACCTGTACCTGACCCTGGTGCTGCTGCTGTACTTCGTCCAGGCGACGCAGCTCGTGATCCTGCTCCGCGAGCCGGCGGGCGCCGACAGCTTCGCGGTCGGCACGCTCCTGGGCTTCGCCGGCTCGCTCCTGGTCCTGGTCGCGGCCTCGGCCGGCATCGAGCTCACCGCCGTCGGGCTTGCCGTGCCGACCGACGGCCTCGAGCCGGAATTCGTCCTGTTCATGAAGGACAAGCTCGGCGGCCTTTGGACCGCGGGCAACGAGACCGGGCACGTCTTCGCGTTGGCCGGCGCGTCGGCGGCCTACCTCTGGTACCGCACCGGCCGCAGCGCGATCTACGTGGCGTACTTCGCAGGCCTCCTCGTCAGCTTTCCGCTGACCAACAACCGCGCCGGGCTCATCCTGCCGGCGATCGTCCTCGGGCTGATCCTCCGAAAGAGCGTCAGCGTCTACGCCGTCCTATCGGGGGCGGCTGTCGTCTGCGGGCTCGTCATGCTGTTCAGCGCCACCGGCTACGCGCCCGTCCCGGAGCAGCTCCAGTCGGCGATCGAGAAGCGGTTCGTCGCCGACAGTCACGCCGACAGCAACATCCTGGAGCGGCTTGATTCCACCGCGGCCGGGCTGCAACTCGCCGCGACCCATCCGCTCGGCCTCGGCAACGTCGCGAAGGAGAACCAGCTCCTGATGATGGCCGGCGTCGGCACGCCGCACAACGCCGTCGTCACCCTCGCCCTCCAGAGCGGGGTCCTCGTCGCGCTCGCCTTCCTCGTCGGGACGGTCCGGATCGTGCTCAGCCCGCAGCGGTTCGGCCCGCTCGTGTTCTACACGGTGCTGTTCATGGTGCCCTCGCTGATGTTCGAGGAGCTCTCGATCAACCCGGTGTTCCTGTTCGGCTTCGCCCTCGTGCTCGCGGCCGCCGCCGTGACTCGCGCCGGCAGTCCCGCAGCCGCCGAGGCTTCGTGACCGGGTGATCGCTCGAAGCCGCCTTTAGCGGCATCAGGGCGCGAAGAGCGCCCCGCGGAGCGAAAGCCCGAGCCCGCGGAGGCGGGCGCCGGCGATTGAGGCCCTAACAAAGAACAGGGAAAGCGCTTTCAAGCGATTGCCCTGGGCCCGGTGATCGGGCCGCTTGCCATCGCCGGAGCCTCCGGCCATATAGGCCGCGGGAGGTTGGCGAGGGACGTTTCACTCGCCAACCGGGTCAGGTCCGGAAGGAAGCAGCCCTAACGAGACCGAGCGGGTCTTCGTCCAGCCTCCCACCTCGTTCCACCGCAGGAACCGCGGGTCGAGCGGCCCGCAGCGGCGGCCAAGGCACGACTGCGAAGAGCGAAGACGCACCCCCGAAGAGCGCATGGACGCGAGCACCGGCACGCCTGACGACGAGCCGGGCCTGCCCGGGTTTCCGGCGCCTGCCCTCGCGCAGACGCCGTACCGCGTGCTGGCACGGAAGTACCGCCCCAAGGATTTCGACGACCTGATCGGCCAGGGCGCGATGGTGCGCACCCTCGGCAACGCCTTCGCGGCCGGGCGCATCCCGCAGGCCTGGATGCTGACCGGCGTGCGCGGCGTCGGCAAGACGACCACCGCCCGCATCCTCGCCCGCGGCCTGAACTACGCGCCCGTCGGCGCCCCCGACACCGGCCCGACCATCGCGATGCCGACCCTGGGCGTCCACTGCCAGGCGATCATGGAATCGCGGCACATGGACGTGCTGGAGATGGACGCCGCCTCGCATACCGGCATCGAGGACGTGCGCGCGATCATCGACGGGGTGCGCTATTCGCCGGTCTCGGCCCGCTACAAGGTCTACATCATCGACGAGGTCCACATGCTCTCGGGCAACGCGTTCAACGCGTTCCTGAAGACGCTGGAGGAGCCGCCGCCGCACGCGAAGTTCGTGTTCGCGACGACCGAGATCCGCAAGGTCCCGATCACCATCCTGTCGCGCTGCCAGCGGTTCGACCTGCGCCGCGTCGAGGCCGACGTGCTCTCCGCCCACCTCCAGAAGATCTGCGCCGCCGAAGGCGTCGGCGCGGAGGACGAGGCGGTGGCCGCGATCGTGCGCGCGGCGGAGGGCTCGGTGCGCGACGCGCTCTCGCTCCTCGACCAGGCCATCGCCCACGGGGCCGGGACCGTCACCGCCGCGGGCGTGCGCGACATGCTCGGCCTGGCCGACCGCGCCCGCATCCTCGACCTGTTCGAGGCGGTGATGCGCGGCGACGTGCCCGCCGCCTTCGCCGAGTTGCGCAGCCAGTACGAATCCGGCGCCGACCCGTCGGTGGTGCTCTCGGACCTGGCCGCCTTCACCCACCTCGTCACCCGCCTGAAGCTCGCGCCCGAGGCCGCCGCCGCCGACCCGACGCTGAGCGAGATCGAGCGGCGCCGCGGCGGCGACTTCGCCGCGCGGCTGCCGGTGCGGGCGTTGTCGCGGGCCTGGCAGATCCTGCTGAAGGCGGTGCCCGAGGTCGCGAGCGCGGCTCGGCCGCTGGCGGCCGCCGAGATGGCGCTGGTG
>NZ_VRUX01000386.1:0-4121 GCF_008039885.1 Methylobacterium sp. WL103 | reverse complement strand
TCGCGGTCGAACGGCGCGCCGAGGGAGACCAGCCAGTCGATCAGCCGCGGGCCTTCCGCGGCGACCCGCAGGGCGACCGCGGGATCGGTGAGGCCGGCGCCGGCGCCCTCGGTGTCGGCGGCATGAAGCGACGGCGCGTCGTCGGCGCCGATCGCGGCGGCGATGCCGCCCTGGGCCCAGCCGGTGGCGGTGCCGAGCCCGAGCGGCGCGGCGCTGACGAGCGTCACCGGTCGCGGCGCGAGCCGCAGGGCGACGCTCAAGCCGGCGACGCCGGCGCCGACGACGACGACGCGGTCGGCGGGGTTGCGCGAGAACGCGTTCATCGCGCACCCACCGCGAGCATGCGCTCCACGGCGGCCCGCGCCCGGTCGGCCAGCGCGGGATCGACGACGACCTCGTGGGTCATGGTCTCGAGAGCGTGCCGGATGTTCGACAGGCTCATGCGCTTCATGTGCGGGCACATGTTGCAGGGCTTGATGAACTCGATGTCCGGGTTGGCGGCGGCGATGTTGTCGGCCATCGAACACTCGGTGACGAGCACGACCTGGGCCGGGCGCTTCTCCAGGACGAAGTTCATCATCATCGCGGTCGAGCCCGAGAAGTCGGATTCGGCCACCACGTCCGGCGGGCATTCGGGGTGGGCGATGACGGTGACGCCGGGATAGCTTTCGCGCACGTCGCGGATGTCAGCGGGCGTGAAGCGCTCGTGCACCTCGCAATGGCCGGCCCAGGTCAGGATCTCGATCTCGGGCAGCACCGCCTGGACGTTCTGCGCCAGGAACTCGTCCGGGATCATCAGCACGCGCTTCACGCCGAGCGAGCGGATCACCTCCACCGCGTTGCCCGAGGTGCAGCACAGGTCGGACTCGGCCTTCACCGCCGCCGAGGTGTTGACGTAGGTCACGATCGGCACGCCGGGGTACTTCGCGCGCAGGCCGCGCACGTCCGCGGCGGTGATCGAGTCGGCGAGCGAGCAGCCGGCGGCGAGGTCCGGGATCAGCACGGTCTTGCCCGGATTGAGGAGCTTGGCGGTCTCAGCCATGAAGTGCACGCCGGCGAGCACGATCACGTCGGCCTTCACCGTCACCGCCTCGCGGGCGAGCGCCAGGCTGTCGCCGACGATGTCGGCCACCGTGTGGAAGATTTCCGGCGCCTGGTAGTTGTGCGCCAGGATCACGGCGTTGCGCTCGCGCTTGAGGCGGAGGATCGCCTCGATGTCGGGCACGAGGGCCGGCCACTCGATCGCCGGGATGTGCCGGCTGACGCGGGCATAGATGTCGGGCAGCGGCATCCCGGCGGGGACGGCGCGGGGGGCGGAGACGGGAAACGCGGTCGACGCCATGGCGCCCTCCATTATGCTCAGTTTGAGCATTGTGCCGCCTAAGTTAGGCGCGCCGCATCGCCCTGTCTAGATATGCTGAGACTGAGCATAACGGTTTTGCGACGCACCCGCCCCCATGCGTCGCGAAACGCCGCCCACACGAGCCGCGTCGGCGCCGACCCAGATCGCCGCAGGCCGAAATCGCTCGAAGATAACCTATGTTGCTGCGGTGCCCGAACGATTGCGCGAAATCCCAAGTGGGTGCCGAGGCGCCATCGGAACTCCAGCTGCGCGGGGCACGATGCTCATCACCACGGAAGACTGTAACGGCACCTCGGAATCCCTGTCCGTCGAGGCGCCGAAACTGTCCGATGCTATCCGCATCCACCTGGGTGAGCATCTCAGAACCACCTATGCCGCCTCGATGCAGGCCCCGCCGCCGCCGCATCTCGGCGACCTGCTGGCGCGGCTCGAGGCCCTACTCGCCGACGCGAAGGGCCGCGACGACGCGGCGTTCCGCGCCGGCCTCCTCGAAGCGGCGACCAGCCTGCACAGCTTCGCCATCTCGCTGACGCGCAACCCGTCGGCAGCCGACGACCTGGTGCAGGACACGATGCTGCGCGCCTGGCGCAGCCGCGGCAGCTTCAAGGTCGGCACCAACCTTGGCGCATGGCTGTTCACGATTATGCGGAACGCCTTCTACAGCGTGCACCGCAAGCACGCCCGCGAGGTCGCCGACAGCGACGGCGACCACGCCGCACGCCTGACGAGCCTGCCCGAGCAGGGCGGCCATCTCGACCTGCAGGACGTGCAGGCCGCGCTCGGGCGGCTGTCGCCGCCGATGCGCGAGGCGCTGATCCTGGTGGCGGTCGAGAACGTGTCCTACGAGGAGGCGGCCGCGATCCTTAAATGCCGGATCGGCACGGTGAAGAGCCGGGTCTGGCGCGCCCGCGACCAGCTCGCCCACATGCTCGGCTACACCGGCGCCGAGGTCGGGGCGGACCACCTCACCCTGTCGGCGATCGGCGAAAGCGCCGTCGGCGTCGGAGCCTGACCGAAGCGGCGGCGCGCCTGCGAGCCTCCACGACGCCGCCTGCGCGACGCCCGGTTGCTTTCTGCCGATCGCATTCTTCATCCAGTTGCGCCGATACGGCGCAGTTTGGAACGGATCGAATCAATCCGTCTGGCGTTCCCGTTGCGACACCGCCCTGCGGGCACGCCCTTCGCCCGCACCACAGCGCCCGGCATGCCGGCCGCACGGGACAGCGAGCATGACGGACAAGACACGAGACGGCGCCTTCGCGCTGACCCGGCGGACGCTGGTGGAAAGCTGTGCGGCCGCCGCGGCGGCCACGGGCTTCGGCGTTTCGGCAAGGCCTGCCTTCGCCACGGAGCCCGGCGACCCGGCCCCGCAGATGCTGCCGGTCCGCCTGACCGTGAACGGCACGGCGCACGACCTCACCCTCGACACCCGCACGACGCTCCTCGACGCGTTGCGCGAGCATCTCGACCTCAACGGCTCGAAGAAGGGTTGCGACCACGGCCAGTGCGGCGCCTGCACGGTTCTGGTCGACGGGCGCCGGATCAATTCCTGCCTGACGCTGGCCGCGATGCACGAGGGCGACGCGATCACCACCATCGAGGGCCTCGGCACCGAAGAGCAGCTTCACCCGCTCCAGGCCGCCTTCCTCCACCATGACGGCTTCCAGTGCGGCTACTGCACGCCGGGCCAGATCTGCTCCAGCGTCGGCATGCTGTCGGAGGCCAAGGCCGGCTGGCCGAGCCACGTCACCGAGGACCTCGTCGGCAAGGCCGCCTTCACCGATGCCGAGATCCGCGAGCGGATGAGCGGCAACCTCTGCCGCTGCAGCGCCTACCCGAACATCGTCGCCGCGATCCGCGAAGTGGCGGATTCCTCCGCCGGCACCGAACTCTAAAGGGCGCGCGCGATGAAAGCCTTCACCTACGAACGCCCCGCCACCGTGCGCGACGCCGCCCGCCTCGCGGCCGAGCGGTCGAACGCCAAGTTCATCGCCGGCGGCACCAACCTGCTCGACCTGATGAAGCTGCAGGTCGAGACGCCGACGACCTTGATCGACATCAACCGCCTGCCGCTCGACAAGGTGGAAGCCACCGCCGACGGCGGCCTGCGCATCGGCGCACTCGTGCGCAACGCGGACCTCGCCGCCGACCCTCGGGTGCGCAAGGATTACGCGGTGCTGGCCAAGGCCCTGCTCGCGGGCGCCTCGGGGCAGCTGCGCAACAAGGCGACCACCGCTGGAAACCTGCTTCAGCGCACGCGGTGCTACTACTTCTACGACACGTCGAAACCCTGCAACAAACGCGAGCCCGGCTCGGGCTGCTCGGCGATCGGCGGGTTCAACCGCATCATGGCGGTGCTCGGCACCAGCGACGCCTGCATCGCCACCAACCCGTCCGACATGAACGTCGCGATGCGCGTCCTCGATGCCGGCGTCGAGACCCTGTCGCCGAACGGCGCGACCCGCACGATCCCGATGGCGCAGTTCCACCGCCTGCCGGGCGACACCCCGAAGATCGAGACCGCGTTGCAGCCCGGCGAGATCATCACCGCGGTGACGCTGCCGAAGCCGGTCGAGGGCCTGCACGTCTACCGCAAGGTCCGCGACCGCGCCTCCTACGCCTTCGCCACCGTCTCGATCGCCGCGGTGATCGGGAAGGCGGACGGCAAGATCACCCAGGCGCGGATGGCGTTCGGCGGGCTCGCGCACAAGCCGTGGCGGGTCGAGGCGGCCGAGGCCACGCTCGCGAAGGGCGGCAG
>NZ_VRUX01000385.1:0-4137 GCF_008039885.1 Methylobacterium sp. WL103 | reverse complement strand
GCGCTCGGCGTCGCCGCGCCCGCCCCCCGCACGGTGACGATCGCGCTGGAGGCGCCGACTCCCTACCTCCTCGAACTCCTGACGCACCAGACCGCGTTGCCGGTGCACCGTCCGTCCGTCGAACGCTTCGGCGAGAGCTTCACCCGGCCGGGCAACCTCGTCTCGAACGGACCCTACGCTCTTGTCGACTCGGTGCCGAACGACCGCATCGTGCTCAGGCGCAACCCGCATTTCCACGCGGCGGCCGAGATCGCGATCCCGCAGGTCGCCTTCGTGCCGACGCCGGACCTGTCGAGCGCGGTGCGGCGCTACGATGCGGGCGAGCTGGATTCGCTGGCCGACCTGCCCGGCGACCAGATGGCGTCGCTGCGCCGCCGCTTCGGCGACCAGGTCGTGCTCGGGCCTTCGCTCGGCCTCTACGCGCTGGCGGTGAACACGCGGAAGCCGCCCTTCGACGACGTCCGCGTTCGGCGCGCCCTGTCGTTGGCGCTCGACCGCGAATACCTCGCCGAGGCGTTGTGGGGCGGCACCATGAGCCCGGCCTACTCGCTCTGCCCGCCCGGGCTCGACAACTACCGGACGCCCCCGGAGACGGAGGGGCGCACCCGCCTCCCGATCGACAACGAGGAGACGGCCGCCCGCCTGCTCGCGGAGGCGGGCTTCGGGCCGGACCGGCCGCTGCGGGTCGAGTACCGTTTCAACACCAGCGACAACAACCGCAACACCGCCGTCGCGGTCGCCGAGATGTGGCGCGGCCTCGGGATCGAGACCCGGTTCGTCTACACCGACGCCAAGACCCACTTCGCGTATCTGCGCGACGGCGGCGACTTCGACGTCGCGCGGATGTCCTGGATCGCCGACTACTCCGACCCGCAGAACTTCCTGTTCCTGCTCACCACCGGCAACGACGGGATGAACCCCGGGCATTGGTCGAACGCCGAATACGACGCCCTCCTGGCGAAGGCCGCGGCCGAACGCGACCTCACCGCCCGCGCCGACCTGCTCTACCGCGCCGAGGCGCTGGTGATGCGCGACCTGCCGTGGATCCCGGTGATGCACACGCGCTCCAAGGCGCTGATCGCGCCGCGCCTGCACGGCTACGTGCCGAACCTGCGCAACGCCGCGCCGACGCGATTCCTGCGGCTCGTCGGATGAGCGGGCGCTTGTCTCGCCTCGGCGCGCGACGGATACACTTCGGCACGACCGGCGGAGACCCTACGGACGACATCGCACGCTCGGCGTCGCTCGGAACAGGTATCTTGGGCGGCCCATCGCGAGACACGGCCTGCGTGAGCAGCAAATTATTTGGAGGGCCGCGGGATGGCTGATCTGACGATCGTCGCTGGCGAAGTTGGGCGTGGCGGCGGAGTTTACGACACGGGGCTATTCTCGCTCCCGGATGGGAGCGTACGCGGGGCCGAGACGATCGTCGAGGTGATCATCCACGGCGGTGTCGACAAGAACCAGAGCCTCGTCGGCCATCTAATCGGTGGGTTGAGGGGCGGCGTCGCCCTGGCCTCGCACCTCGACCTGACGGCCCCGGTAAATCTGGCGGCTGCCGCGATCGGGAGCGGCCTGAACGCACTCGACAACGGACCTCGGCAAAGCGCGCTGATCGAGGTCAAGTTCCTCGATGGGGCGACGTTCGTCGCGATGGCCGATGTCGGCATCTCATCGTTGATGGAGAACGATCGCCGGGTGATCCAGGCAGCCGTGCCCCGTTTGCAATCCATTCCCGTTCAAGCTTCCACGGAGTTGGAAGCTGGTCTTGCAACCCGCGCCGTCGAGGCGGCATCGAGTGCCGTCGGAAGCGCCGGCTCCGCCGTGTCCAGTGCCTTCGGCTTCATCAAGAGCAGGACGCTGGGCTGAAGCGTGGATCCTCTATCCCCACACGTGCCATCGTCCCGCCCATGACCGGCTACGTGCTGCGCCGGCTGCTGCAGGCGATCCCGACGCTGTTCTTGGTGATCGCGCTGAGCTTCTTCCTGATGCGGCTCGCGCCCGGGGGGCCGTTCGACCTGGAGCGGCCGTTGGCGCCTGCGGCCATGGACAACCTGCGCCGGGTCTACGGGCTCGACCAGCCGCTGGCGGTGCAGTTCGGGCGCTACCTCGCGGCCCTGGCCCGGGGCGATCTCGGGCCGTCCTTCTCCTTCCGCGACATGAGCGTCGCCGACCTGTTCGCCCGCGGCCTGCCGGTGTCGATGATCCTCGGCGGCCTCGCGCTTGCCGTCTCGCTCGCGCTCGGCGTCGGCCTCGGCGCGTGGGCGGCGTACCGTCGCGGCGGATGGGTCGACCGTTTGGTCGGGGCGGCCGCCTCGCTCGGCCTGTCGGTGCCGGGCTTCGTCGTCGCGCCGCTGCTGCAGATCGCCTTCGGCCTGTCGCTGCGCTGGCTGCCGGTGAGCGGCTGGGAGGGGGGCGCGCCCTCGCACCTGATCCTGCCGGTGATCACCCTGGCGCTGCCGCAGGCCGGAGGCATCGCCCGGCTCACCCGGGCGTCGATGGCGGAGGCGTTGCGCGCCCAGCACGTGCGGACCATGCGCAGCCTCGGCCTGCCGCCCTGGCGCATCGCCCGGCACGCCCTGCGCGGCGCGCTGCTGCCCGTCGTCGCGATCCTCGGGCCGCTATCGGCCAGCCTGCTCACCGGCTCGGTGGTGGTCGAGACCATCTTCGGCCTGCCCGGGATCGGCCGCTACTTCGTCGAGGGGGCCTTGAACCGCGACTACACCCTGGTGATGGGGACGGTGGTGCTGGTGGCGGTGCTCGTCGTCGTCCTGAACCTCGTCGCCGACCTCGTCTCGGCGTGGCTCGACCCGCGCCTGCGGCTGCACGCGTGAGCGCGCCGCCCAAGTCGCCGACGCGCCGCGCGATCCTGCGCCTGTCGCGCGACCGTGGCGCGATGACGGCGCTCGCCATGCTCGCCCTGATGACGCTCGCCTGCCTGGTCGGCCCGCTGCTCACCGGCCATGCGCCCGCGCGGACCTACCCGGACCTGCGCCAGCTGCCCCCCGGCCTCGCGGCCCAGCCCGACGCGGATCGTCTACGGCCCGCGCTCGATCGCCTCGCCTTCCGTATCCGCGCGACGGTGGCGGAGGCCGAGAGGACGGGCGACACGCTCCGCCTCGTCCTGGCCTCGGACGCAACGATCGACCCGCGCGGCCTCGTCTACCTGCCGCGCTCAGACCTGTTCGGCGCCCCCCGCGTCGTCGCCAGCGAGGACGACGGGCGGCGCCTCACCGTCGCGGTGCCGGTGCGGAGGCTCCACTTCCTCCTCGGCACCGACGTGCATGGGCGCGACCTCCTCAGCCGCAGCCTCGTGGCCGGCCGCGTCTCGCTGCTGATCGGGCTCACCGCGACGCTGGTCGCGCTTGGCGTCGGCATCCTCTACGGCGCCGTCTCGGGGTTCGCCGGAGGGGCCGTCGACGCCGCGATGATGCGGGTGGTCGACATCCTCTACGCCCTTCCGTTCGTGTTCTTCGTGATCGTGCTGGTGGTGTTCTTCCGCGCGAGCCTCGCCCTGATCCTGGTGGCGATCGGCGCCGTGGAATGGCTCGACATGGCCCGCATCGTCCGCGCCCAGACCCTGGCGCTGCGCCGCCGCGACTTCGTCCGCGCCGCCGAGGCGCTCGGCCTGTCGTCCGCCGCGATCCTGCGGCGGCACATCGTGCCGAACACCCTCGGGCCGGTGACGGTCGCCGCCACCCTGCTGGTGCCGCGCGTGATCCTCCTGGAGAGCTTCCTGTCGTTCCTCGGCCTCGGCGTGCAGGAGCCGGCGACGAGCTGGGGCGTGCTGATCGCGGAAGGCGCGCGCAGCCTCGAATCCGCGCCGCACATGCTCGCCGGGCCGGCGGCGTTCCTGGTTGCGACCCTCGTGGCCCTCAACGTGCTCGGCGACGGGCTGGCCGCCGCGCTCGATCCCCGGGCGGAGGCCTGATCGCGCGGCCTGATCGCAGAGCGTGGCCTCACCGTATCTCGGTATAGGCCGGGTAGACCTGCCGAACCCGGCGCCGCTCCTCAGGGATCGGCATCGCCGGGCGCACCCGCGCCTGCGCCGCCGCCGGCAGGACGATGTTGGTCTCGGCCGGGCGCAGGCGCCAGCGGTCGGAGCCCGACATCGTCACCGGCTGCCGGTCCCGGGCC
>NZ_VRUX01000384.1:0-4141 GCF_008039885.1 Methylobacterium sp. WL103 | reverse complement strand
GGCCAGGCCCTGGCGGGTGGCGTCGGTGCGCGCACGCTGGGCGACGAGCTCGGCCTTGAACTGCGTGCCCTTCGAGGCGAGGAACAGGCTGGAGCCGCCGCGCTCGCGCTGGCCCTCGTGGACGAAGGCGCTGATCCGCGAGGCGAGGCCGACCAGATCCTCGACCTGGACCACTTCGGCGCGCTGCGCCATCCGGTCCGCGATCGCGACCCCGGCCACCGCGGCGAAGGCGAGGCAAGGTGCCAGCGCGACCGCCACGATGCGGCCGCGCAAGGACATCAGAACACCGGTCGTCATCCGCTTGCCAATCCTTCATTCGCGCAAGGCTTTGACAAATGATAAAGCCGCAGGTGGTAAACAGGCGGTTGCAATCTAAGATCAGCTCAATATTTCAGCACCCCAATCGATACAACCGCAGGCTCCCTCAGTCCGGCAGGCCGGTTTGGGACGGGCCGTCATGCTTTCCGGACGCCTGGGCAAGGTCGGCGACGGACGCCGGGTGCGGTGTCGTCCTACGGAGGAGTCGCTCGCGACCGCGCGACGGTTCCGGGCCCGTCCAACTCCGAGGCCATCATGACCCGTACCCTCCTCGCAGCGAGCCTGCTGATCGCCGGCCTCGCCGCCGCCGAAGCCCAGACCGGCGACATGAGCTGCGCTGACTATCTGAAGGCCGACGCGCAGGCGCAGGCTTCGCTCAGCCCCGCCGACAAGGCGATGATCGCCGCCGACCCCCAGGCCTCCGCGCTCGACGCCAAGATGCGCGCCTACTGCAAGGCCAACCCGAAAGCCTCCTCCTCCGAGGCGATGACGAAGGCGATGCAGTAAGCCGGGAAGCGGCCACGCCTCGGCGCCGGGCCCAGGCGGGCGTGGCGTGCGCGGCGGCGGCGGCCCGGAACGGCTGGCGAGTTGCCCGCGTACGCGTTTCGTTCTAGCAGACGCGCAAGCATGCCGGGCCTGCGTCCCGCCCGCCGCACCTTGCCGAAGGCTTCGGACGGACGACATGACCCGGCGCGGCTGTCGCATTCGCGATCGCCGGATCCCGCCCGCGTCGACGCCTCGAAAGACCGCCCCCGCCATGGCCAAAGCCGTCGCCGCCAAGACGCCCGCCGGGAAGACGCCTGCCGGCAAAACTTCCGCAGCGAAGACTTCCGCAGCGAAGACTTCCGCAACCAAGGCGCCGGCGGTCGCAACCAAGGCGCCGGCGGCCGGGAAGGCCGCGAAGGCGAACCCGGCCGTCGAGGCCGAGGCCGGCATCGACGCGAAGCTCGAGCGCCTGTTCGACCGCGAGACGCCGGCCGAGCGCGACCGGCGGGTGATCTCGGTGCGCGGCGCGCGCGAGCACAACCTCAAGAACGTCGACCTGACGATCCCGCGCGACAAGCTCGTGGTGTTCACCGGGCTCTCGGGCTCGGGCAAGTCGTCGCTCGCCTTCGACACGATCTACGCCGAGGGGCAGCGCCGCTACGTCGAGTCGCTCTCGGCCTATGCGCGCCAGTTCCTGGAGATGATGTCCAAGCCCGACGTCGACCAGATCGACGGGCTCTCGCCGGCGATCTCGATCGAGCAGAAGACCACCTCGAAGAACCCGCGCTCCACCGTCGGCACCGTCACCGAGATCTACGACTACATGCGCCTGCTCTGGGCGCGCGTCGGCATTCCGTATTCGCCCGCCACCGGCCTGCCGATCGAGAGCCAGACGGTCCAGCAGATGGTCGACCGCGTCCTGGCGCTGCCCGAGAAGAGCCGGCTCTACCTGCTCGCGCCCGTCGTCCGCGGCCGCAAGGGCGAGTACCGCAAGGAGATCGCCGAGTTCCAGAAGAAGGGCTTCCAGCGCCTGCGGATCGACGGGGAGTACTACCCGATCGACGACGTGCCGAAGCTCGACAAGAAGCTCAAGCACGACATCGACGTGGTGGTCGACCGGATCGTGGTGCGGGCCGACATCGCCGCCCGGCTCGCCGATTCCTTCGAGACCGCGCTCGAGCTCGCCGACGGCATCGCCGACATCGAGTTCGCCGACGTGCCCGAGGGCGAGAGCAGAGAGAAGATCACGCTCTCGTCGCGCTTCGCCTGCCCGGTCTCGGGCTTCACCATCGCCGAGATCGAGCCGAGGCTGTTCTCCTTCAACAACCCGTTCGGCGCCTGCCCGACCTGCGGCGGCATCGGCCATGAGATGCGGATCGACGCCGAGCTGGTGATCTCCGACGAGGCGCTCACCCTCAAGCGCGGCGCCATCGGCCCCTGGGCCAAGTCCACCTCGCCCTATTACGGGCAGACGCTCGACGCGCTGGCCCGGCATTACGGCTTCAAGACCGACACGGCCTGGTCGCGGCTTCCCGAGGCGGCCCGCGCGATCATCCTCTACGGCTCGGGCAAGCAGACGATCCGCTTCGACTACGACGACGGCATGCGCAAGTACGCCGTCAACAAGCCGTTCGAGGGCGTGATCCCGAACCTGGAGCGCCGCTACAAGGAGACCGAGAGCGACGCCGCCCGCGACGAGATCTCGCGCTTCATGAGCGAGACCCCCTGCGCCGCCTGCGGCGGCAAGCGGCTGAAGGTCGAGGCGCTGGCCGTCAAGGTCGCGATGGAGGATGTCGGCGCGGTCACCGCGCTCTCGGTCAGCGAGGCCCACCGCTGGTTCTCGGAGCTGCCGGCCAGGCTCACCGCCAAGCAGAACGAGATCGCGGTGCGGATCCTGAAGGAGATCCGCGACCGGCTCTCGTTCCTCGTCGACGTCGGCCTCGAATACCTGACGCTGGCCCGCGGCTCGGGAACGCTGTCGGGCGGCGAGAGCCAGCGCATTCGGCTGGCCTCGCAGATCGGCTCGGGCCTCACCGGCGTGCTCTACGTGCTCGACGAGCCCTCGATCGGCCTGCACCAGCGCGACAACGAGCGCCTGCTCGGCACGCTGAAGCGGCTGCGCGACCTCGGCAATTCGGTGATCGTGGTCGAGCACGACGAGGACGCGATCCTCCAGGCCGACTACGTCGTCGACGTCGGGCCGGGCGCCGGCATCCACGGCGGCCGGATCATCGCGCAGGGCACGCCCGCGGAGGTGCTGGCGCATCCCGAATCGCTCACCGCCAAGTACCTCACCGGCGAGAAGTCGGTGCGCACGCCCACCGCCCGGCGAAAAGGGCGCAAGGGCAAGCTCGGCGTGTTCGGCGCCCGCGGCAACAACCTGAAGAACGTGGACATCGAGATCCCGCTCGGCACCTTCACCTGCGTCACCGGCGTCTCGGGCGGCGGCAAGTCCACGCTGATCATCGACACGCTCTACAAGGCGGTGGCCAAGCGCCTGAACGGCGCGCTGGAGCACCCGGCGCCGTTCGACCGGCTCGAAGGCCTGGAGCACCTCGACAAGGTCATCGACATCGACCAGTCGCCGATCGGGCGCACCCCGCGCTCGAACCCGGCGACCTATACCGGCGCCTTCACCCCGATCCGCGACTGGTTCGCCGGCCTGCCCGAGGCCAAGGCCCGCGGCTACCAGCCGGGGCGGTTCTCGTTCAACGTGCGCGGCGGCCGCTGCGAGGCGTGCTCGGGCGACGGCGTCATCAAGATCGAGATGCACTTCCTGCCCGACGTCTACGTCACCTGCGACGTGTGCAAGGGCAAGCGCTACGACCGCGAGACGCTGGAGGTGAAGTACCGCGCCAAGTCGATCGCCGACGTGCTCGACATGACCGTCGAGGAGGCGGCCGACCTGTTCAAGGCGGTGCCGACGATCCGCGAGAAGATGGAGACCCTGAAGCGCGTCGGGCTCGACTACGTCAGCGTCGGGCAGCAGGCCACCACCCTGTCGGGCGGCGAGGCGCAGCGGGTGAAGCTCTCCAAGGAGCTGTCCAAGCGCTCGACCGGGCGCACCCTCTACATCCTCGACGAGCCGACCACCGGCCTGCACTTCCACGACGTCGCCAAGCTGATGGAGGTGCTCCACGAGCTCGTCGACCAGGGCAACACCGTCGTGGTGATCGAGCACAACCTCGAGGTCATCAAGACCGCCGACTGGGTGATCGACATGGGGCCGGAGGGCGGAGACGGCGGCGGCGTGGTGGTGGCCGAAGGCACGCCCGAGCAGATCGCCGCGTCGAAGGCGAGCCATACCGGGCGCTTCCTGCGCGACGTGCTCGCCCGC
>NZ_VRUX01000383.1:0-4158 GCF_008039885.1 Methylobacterium sp. WL103 | reverse complement strand
TGAACCGCAACAACAGCACCGAGTTCGCTGTCGTGCGCGCCGGCCTGAACTACAAGTTCGGCTCGTACTAGGACCTTCGGGACCGGACGCGGCCCGCGACCCGGGCGGCAGACGGTCCCGATCCTCGACCCGACACGCAGAAGCCCGGCCGAAAGGCCGGGCTTTTTGCATTTCGGAAGGCCGTCCAGCCCGGCGAAACGAAGCTGTGCCTCACGGCGAAGTTTTCCGCGTGGCCCCTGACAAAGCGCCGCGTCTTCCCCATCTTCTGTGGATCCAGGAGGCGCGAGACGCCTCCTGTTCGACCCGAGGAGGACGACTCCATGAACAGCGAAGAACGCGACGTCATCTCCGGCATCTTCCAGCGCCTGGAGCAGGCCTCGAGCCAGCCCCGCGACGCCGATGCCGAGCGCTTCATTGCCGACAAGCTCCGGGCCCAGCCCTACGCGCCCTACGCGATGGCGCAGCTCATCTACGTGCAGGAAGAGGCGATCAAGAGCCTGAACCAGCAGCTCGAGCAGGCCCGCCAGCAGCAGGCGCAGCCGCAAGCCTCAGGCGGCGGCTTTTTGTCGAGCATCTTCGGCGGCGGCTCTCAGCGCCAGGATCCGCAGCCGCAGCAGCGGGTCGGCGGCGCCTGGGGCAACCAGGGCGGCGCGCCGCAGGGAAACCCTCAGCAAGGCTATCCTCAGCAAGGCTACCCGCAACAGGGTTATCCGCAGGGCGGCCCGCAGCAAGGCGGACCTTGGGGCGGCCAGCAGCAGGCGCCCGCCCGCGGCGGCGGCTTCATGGCGACGGCCTTGCCGATGGCGGCGGGCGCGGCCGGCGGCATGCTGCTTGGTAGCGCCTTGTCGAACGCCTTCGCTGGCGGCCATTCGAGCCTCGGCACCGCCTCGGCGGCCGGCCTTGGCGGCGGTACCACCATCGAGAACAACTATTTCGGCGCGGATGCCGGCGGCACCCAGGATTTCGGTGCGCCGCTCGGCGCCGGTAGCGACGCGGCCTTCGATGGCGGCAACGACGACTTCGCTGGCGACCTCGGCGGCGGCGACGACAGCGACTGGGCCTGATCGAAACCGGCGAAGCGGGCATGCACATTCGGGCTCGACGTCCGCTTCGCCGCCGATCCGTCGTAATGCAAAAAGGGCTCGGGACCGCCTTTCGAGGCGGCCCCGAGCCCTTTGTCTTTCCGTCTCGCCTACATCACCTCGACGCGCGTTCCCACCGGCACCCGTTCGTAGAGATCGACCACGTCGTCGTTCATCATCCGGATGCAGCCGGACGACACGTTCTGGCCGATCGTGTGCGGCTCGTTGGTGCCGTGGATGCGATAGAGCGACGAGCCGAGGTAAAGTGCCCGGGCCCCGAGCGGATTGCCCGGACCGCCCTCCATGTGGCGCGGCAGGTCCGGCCGGCGGGCCAGCATCTCCGCGGGCGGCGTCCAGTCCGGCCACTCGGCCTTGCGGCTGATCGTCTTGAGGCCGGACCAGGCGAAGCCGGGGCGTCCGACGCCGATGCCGTAGCGCATCGCCCGGCCGCCGGGCTGGACGAGGTAGAGGAACTTCGAGGGCGTATCGATCACGATCGTTCCCGGCCGCTGATGGCCGGGGAACGCGACCTCCTGCCGGGCGTAGCGCGGATCTGGGGCGCGGGCGATCCGGTCGGCCTCGGGGGGCAGGCCGCCCTGGACGGGCAACGCGGCGTAAGCGGGCGAGGCGTAGGCCGGTGCGGCACCGCCATAGGGCTCGATCGGGTCGCCGGAGCGCATCGCGGAGCCGTAAGCTGCCGCCTGGTACCCGGAGCGCGCAGAAGCGGAGCGGGCGCCTCCGTAGGACCCGCCGCGCGACCCACCACGGGCGCCGACATCGCCGGTGAACAGGTACTCGATCAGGCCGCCGCCGTATCCGTCATCCTCCGAATAGCGCGCCTGCGCTTGCGCTGCACCCGACCACACGGACGCGACCAGCGCCGCCCCTACGCACCAACTCGCCCGCATCACCGCACTCCTGCGCCGCGGTCTGGCTCGGTGCCGCCCGCTATGGTGCACAACGTCGGACCGGGATGCGCGACATCCGGTGAAGGAACGTGGTGAATCGAAGCCAGCGGCTCCGCAGGGGCTCGGTCGTCTCGAAGCAGCGTGAATCGAGCGTGAATCTGTTGCGGACACGAGCGATCTTCAGCAAACCGCAACCCTTATCGGTCTCAGATCAGGTTCGGATTTCCAAGACCACCGGTTCGAGCCGATGAATCAGAAGCGTTACCGCATCGAGGACAGCCTGGGCCTGGCGCCGGCCGTGGTGATGGCGCCGAGCGCCCAGCCCGTGGCGGGGGGCGCCAACCTCGACGAGATCCTGTCCGCGATCCAGGACCTGCGCCGCATCACCCAATCAAGCGCCGGCGAGACCATCGATGCGTGCCGCCGCGAGCTGAGCGAAGCCTTCGCGATGCGGTCCGAGCTCGACGTGATGAAGGCGGCGATCACCAACACCCGCGACGAGATCGCGGCGCTCTATCATTCCGAGAGCAACGGCAAGGGGATGCGCCGGGCGGCCGACGAGCTCGGCGCCGTGGTCGGCTCGACCGAGCGCGCCACCTCGACGCTGCTCACCGCGCTGGAGGACATCGAGGCGAGCGCCAACATCTTGCGTGCCGGCAACCTCGGCAAGGGCGGCCAGGACAAGGTCGACGTCATCCTTGACCGCGTCATCGTCGCCTACGAGGCCTGCAACTTCCAGGACCTGACCGGCCAGCGCATCAGCAAGATCGTCAACGTGATGAGCTTCGTCGAATCGCATCTCGACCGGATGATCTCCGCCTGGAGCGGACTCGACGGCTTCCGCGACCTGATCGACGGCGGCGTCGAGGCCGTCATCGACCCGGACGACGAGCGCTCCCTCCTGAACGGCCCGAAGCTCGACGAGGATCCGGGCCACGTCGATCAGTCGGACATCGACGCGCTGTTCGGCTGAGGCGGCGCGCCTTTGCGCGTCCCGCCCCTTCCCTCCCCAGTTTCGCGGGCTTAGATCACGGCGATGAGCCGGAGAGTCCCGTCAGGTCGAACCACCGAGGATCTGCCTCCCGAGGGCTTCGACGACGAAGCCTCGGAGAACGGAGCCTTCGACGACGAGCGGGACGAGGCCGTGCCGGCGCAGGCCGACGAGGCGCCCGAGATCGACTTCGATTTCGAGCCCGGCGCCGTCGAGGCCGGCACGGAGGTGATCCGTCGGTTCTGGAGCACGCTGCCCTTGGGGCCGGGCGTCTACCGGATGTTCGATGCCAAAGGCGACGTGCTCTACGTCGGCAAGGCCAAGAACCTGAAGGCCCGTGTCGGCTCGTACGCACGGGGCCAGGCGCATTCCAACCGCATCGCCCGGATGATCTCGCAGACGGCGGCGATGGAGTTCGTCACCACTGCCACCGAGACCGAGGCGCTGCTACTCGAGGCCAACCTGATCAAACAGTTGAAGCCGCGCTTCAACGTGCTGATGCGGGACGACAAGTCGTTCCCCTACATCCTCGTCACCGCCGACGGGCCGGCGCCGCAGATCGTCAAGCATCGCGGCGCACGGCGCCGCAAGGGCAGCTATTATGGGCCGTTCGCCAGCGTCTGGGCGGTGAACCGCACCGTGAACGCCCTGCAGCGCGCCTTCCTGCTGCGCACCTGCACCGACAGCTATTACGAGAACCGTACGCGGCCCTGCCTGCTGTTCCAGATCAAGCGCTGCTCCGGCCCCTGCACCGGCGAGATCGCGCTGGAGGACTATGCCGGCATGGCCGACTCGGCCAAGAACTTCCTCGCCGGCAAGTCCAACGCGGTGAAGGACCGGATGCGCCTGGAGATGCAGACCGCCTCCGACGCGATGGAGTTCGAGCGCGCCGCCCGCTTCCGCGACCGGATCAGTGCGCTGTCGGCGATTCAAGGCGTTCAGGGTGTCAACACGCAAGGGGTCGAGGAGGCGGACGTGTTCGCCCTCGACGAGCAGGCCGGGCAGTTCTGCATCGAGGTGTTCTTCTTCCGCAACTTCCAGAACTGGGGTAACCGCGCCTATTTCCCTAAGGCCGACCGCTCGATGACGCCGGACGAGGTGCTGGGCTCGTTCATCGGCCAGTTCTACGATGCGATGCCGGCGCCGCGCCTCGTGCTGACGAGCCATGCGGTCGAGG
>NZ_VRUX01000382.1:0-4172 GCF_008039885.1 Methylobacterium sp. WL103 | reverse complement strand
CCGCCGGAACGCCCCCTCGACATCGGCCCGCCGCCCGCGCAGCCGTGAGGGCTATCTACGTCTCAAGGAGACGCAATAGGCTTCGCACGTCTCTGCTTCTGGCGCCTTGATGTGCGCGCATCCCCTCGCTCCGCACGGATCTCGGGCTTGCCCGAGATCCGAACCTGCCTGCCGAAGTCGGGCAGGCCCGACTTCGGTGGGGGAGAGGGCTTTGCCGACCTCGTCGTCGGCAAAGCGGGGCGGCAGCCGACGGTGAGGGGGCGCGAACGGAGGAGCCTCCTCTGGAAGCTCCCCCTCACCGTCGCTTCGGCTGCGCCCTCGCTTCCCGGCTGCACCACGGGGTGCAGCCGGGCCTCTCCCCGCCTGCGGGGAGAGGGGGGAGCCGCGCGTCATACGAGGCTATGCGGAATCGGTGAATCGGGAACCTGGGAAGGAGGGACGTCTCCCGCTCAGGACAACGGATCCCTCGCCGAGCCGAACGCCGCCTCTCCCTCACGCCTCGCCCACCGCCGCCAACGCGAAGCCGTAGATCAGCGCCACCTCTTCGAGCCGGTCGAAGCGGCCGGCGGCGCCGCCGTGGCCGGCTTCCATGTTGGTGCGCAGCAGGACCGGGCCGCCGCCGGTCATGGTCGCGCGCAGGCGCGCCACCCATTTGGCCGGCTCCCAATAGGTCACCCGCGGGTCGGTGAGGCCGCCGAGCGCCAGGATCGCCGGGTAGGCCTTGGCCGCGACGTTGTCGTAGGGCGAGTACGACAGGATGGTCCGGAACGCCGCCTCGCTCTCGGCCGGGTTTCCCCATTCCGGCCATTCCGGCGGTGTCAGCGGCAGCTCGGCGTCGAGCATGGTGTTGAGCACGTCGACGAAGGGCACGTCGGCGACGATGCCGGCGAACAGCTCCGGGGCGAGGTTGGCCACCGCCCCCATCAGCATGCCGCCGGCGCTGCCGCCATGCGCCACGATCTTCTTTTCCGAGGTGTACCGTGCGTGGATCAAGGCACGGGCGCAGGCGACGAAGTCGGAGAAGGTGTTGGGCTTCTTCTCGCGCTTGCCGTCGAGGTACCAGCGCCAGCCCTTCTCGGTGCCGCCGCGGATGTGGGCGATGGCGTAGACGAAGCCGCGGTCGACGAGGCTCAGCAGGTTGGTGCGGAACGCCGCCGGCATCAGCGTGCCGTAGGCGCCGTAACCGTAGAGCAGAAGCGGCGCCGTCCCGTCGAGGACGAGGTCGCGCCGGTGCAGCAGCGAGATCGGCACCTGCGCCCCGTCCGGGGCGGTCGCGAACAGCCGCCGCGTGACGTAGTCCTCGGGCGCGTGCCCGCTCGGGATGGTCTGACGCTTGCGCAGGGCGCGGGAGCGGGTGGCGCAATCGTAGTCCCAGGTCTCCGTCGGCGTCGTCATCGAGGAATAGGCGAAGCGGATCGTCGCCGTCTCGAACTCGTAGCCGGGCTGGAGGCCCAGCGAGTAGGCCTCCTCCGCGAACGCCACCGCGTGCTCCTCGGCGGTCGCGAGGTCGCGCACGATGATCCGCGGCCGGGCGTTCTCGACCTCGAGGCGGACCAGGTGGCCGGCGAGCAGATGCAGGTGGCGGATCATGGTGCCGGCGCGGTGCGGCACCAGGTCGGCCCAGTGCCCCCGGCCCGGTTCGGCCACCGGGGTGGTGACGACCTTGAAGTCCTCGGCGCCGTCGGCGTTGGTGAGGATGTAGAGGTCCGCGCCGCGATGCTCGACCGAGTAGATCAGCAGCGGCTCGCGCGGCTGCACCACGCGCAGGCGCCCGTCCGGCGCGGCGCGGTCGAGGAGGTGGACCTCCGAGGTCTCGTGGTCGCTCGCGGTGATGGTGAGGTAGGCGCCCGACTGCGTCGCCCCGATGTGGACGAAGAACCCGGAATCGCGCTCGACGTAGACCGTGGCGTCGTCCGCCTGCTCGGTGCCGAGGCGGTGGTACATCACCCGCGCCGGCCGGTGGTTGGCGTCGACCGCGACGTACCAGAACCCGGCGCCGTCGGCCGACCAGACCGCCTCGCCGGAGGTCGCCTCGACGCGGTCGGCCGTGTCCGTCCCTGTCGCGAGGTCGCGCACCCGGATCGCGTGCAGCTCCGAGCCCTTGGTGTCGACGCCCCAGGCGAGGCGCGCATGGTCGTCGGAATGGGCGGCGCCTGCGATCTCGAAGAAGGCCAGGCCCTCGCCCTCCTTGTCGCCGTCGATCAGAATCTCTTCCGCCCCCGCGTCGTCGCCGGCCGCGGATGGGCGGCGGCAGACCAGGGGGTGCTGCCCGCCGTCGCGGTGGCGGGTGTAGTAGGCGAACGGCCCGTCCGGCGTCGGCACGCCGCTGTCGTCCTCGCGGATGCGCCCGCGCATCTCGGCGACCAACGTTTTGCGCAGCGGCGCCGCGCCGGCGAGCGCCGCCTCGGCGTAGGCGTTCTCGGACCTCAAGTAGTCGCCGATGTCGGCCGGCAGCGCCGACGGGTCCTTGAGGACGTCCTGCCAGTTCTCGGCCTTCAACCAGGCGTAGTCGTCCGACAGGGTGCGCCCGTGGACGACGAAGCTGTGCGGCCGGCGCTGCGCACGCGGCGCGTCGGAGGCGGGCGGGACGTGGGCCGTGTCGAACGCCATTGGAGATTTCCCGTGGAGAACCTGCGCGAACCTGGGCATGTGCCGTGCGGCCCAGCCCCGGACAAGGCCCGGCGTGCATTGGTCTCGCCCCGGCTTGGTGCCGGCCGCGTTGTCCTCCGCAGGTTCTGCAATCTGGGGTAGAGCCGAATCGGTGGGATGCTTCGCCCTTGAGTAGGCATCGCTTTAGCCGATTTCGTTAAGCTGAAATATCCTTCCGGATAGTTGACGTTGCGTATCCGAACTGTCGTCGAGCAACTTGCGGGCGATCTGCAAATATCCTAATGAGATGTCGTCGCGGGGAGGGGTCCCCGCATTTTACTCAGCACTTGCGGGCGGGCCGAACATTGCTGCGGGAATGCCCGCATCCTGGCGAGAGACGGCGGGGCCGACGGCCCGCGCCGCCCAAGACCCGTCGACAGCCTGAGCGTCCAGAGGACATGGCCGAACATGAACGACACTGAAACCACGGTCGACTACGTGGAACTCGCAGCCGACATCGTGTCGGCCTACGTCAGCAACAACCCGGTCCCCCCGGGCGAGCTGGCCCAGCTGATCACCCGTATCCACGCGTCGCTGATGCAGGTCGCCGGCGGACAGGCCGAGGCCGAGGCGCCCGCCGGCCCGCTGACCCCCGCCGTGCCGGTGAAGAAGTCCGTCACCGCCGACCACATCATCTGCCTGGAGGACGGCCGGACCTTCAAGTCGCTCAAGCGCCACCTGCGCGCCAAGTACGACATGAGCCCGGAGCAGTATCGCGCCAAGTGGGGCCTGCCGCCGGACTACCCGATGGTCGCGCCGAACTACGCCAAGGCCCGCTCCGACCTCGCCAAGGCGATCGGCCTCGGCCAGACCCGCTCGGGCAATTACGACGAAGCCGCCTGAGACCGCCATGCGGGGCGCCGGGGCACGGTTTCCCCGCGTCCCGCGCGATCTCGAGCGTCTTCCGTGATCTCCGGATCACGGAAGACGCTCTCTTTCGTCGTGCGGTCGCGTTTTCTTCACGCAAGCCGACATCCACGCGCTGGACAATGCGCGCGCTGGGCACGAACCTTGCGCGTCACCGTCCTGGTTCTGCGAGCGGTTTGTCCCCATGAGCGATGCCAAGATGTCGACCGACGCCGTTCCGACCGACGACCTCGGCAAGGCTAACGACGTCCTCGCCGAATGGGCCGCCCGCTCGGCCGCCGACAGCGACGCCCTGGTCGAGCGCCTCGCCGGGATGGGCTACGACGTCCGCGGCAAGTCCGAGGACGAGATCGCCGAGGTGCTGAAGCATCCGCCGGCGAAGCCCGGCGCCGACCCTGCACCCTAGGGTGCGTGACGCTCCACAGCGTCGTGGTCGTCAAGTCTTGATCTAGGACGATTTTCAGGACTCTCCTGTTTCCTTCGTCGTGACGAAGACCGTTCGCGTTGGGAACAAAACATGAACAAACCCTCTCAGGCTCGGACCGCTCGCCTGGCTCCTCGCCCCCTTGCCCGCCCGGTCGCCCTGCCGCCCGCGGAGGCCGCGATCGGGCGTGCCGGCGAGCGGCTGCTGGCGGCCTTGGCCGCCAGCAGCCGCT
>NZ_VRUX01000381.1:0-4174 GCF_008039885.1 Methylobacterium sp. WL103 | reverse complement strand
GCGCCCGCGCCGCCGGGGTCGCGGCCTCCGCCGTCTCGCCGGCGAGCACGTCCTTGCGGCGGAACAGACGCATCACGACGACGAAGAACACCGGCACGAAGAACACCGCCAGCACGGTCGCCGAGATCATGCCGCCCATCACGCCGGTGCCGATCGCCTGCTGGCTCTTGGAGGCGGCGCCGGCGGCGATGGCGAGCGGCACCACGCCGAAGATGAAGGCGAGCGAAGTCATCACGATCGGGCGGAACCGCAGCGTCGCCGCCTCGATCGTCGCGTCCACGATCGAGGTGCCCGGTTTCCAGAGGTCCTTGGCGAACTCCACGATCAGGATCGCGTTCTTGGCCGAGAGGCCGATGATCGTGATCAGCCCGATCTTGAAGTAGACGTCGTTGGGCAGGCCGCGCAGGTACACCGCCGCCACCGAGCCGATGACGCCGAGCGGGATCACCAGCAGCACCGAGAACGGGATCGCCCAGCTCTCGTAGAGCGCGGCCAGGCACAGGAACACGATCAGCACCGAGAGCGCGAGCAGCATCGAAGCCTGGGAGCCGGCCTGCTTCTCCTGCAGCGACTGGCCGGTCCAGGTGTAGCCGAAGCCCTTGGGCAGTTGGCCCATCAGCCGCTCCATCTCGTTGATCGCGTCGCCCGAGGTGTAGCCGGGGTTGGGCTCGCCGGTGATGCGCACCGACTGGTAGCCGTTGAAGCCGACGATCTGCTGCGGCCCGACGCTCCATTTCAGGTCGGCGAAGGAGGACATCGGCACCATGGTGCCCGATGCGTTCTTCACCCCGTAGTTCAGGATGTCGGTCGCCTGCATCCGCTGCAGATCCTCCGACTGGACGATCACGCGCTGCATCTTGCCCCGGTTCGGGAAGTCGTTGGTGTAGACCGAGCCGAGGTTGACCTGGATCGTCGCGTTGATGTCCTCGAACTTCACGCCGAGCGCCGCCGCCTTCTCGCGGTCGATGACCAGTTCGGCCTCGGGCGCCGGCGGCAGGCCCTCGATCTTCATCTTCTGCAGCACCGGGCTCTGCATCGCGAGCTTGAGGAGCTGTTCCTGTGCGGCGAGCAGCGCCGAGTAGCCCTTCTGCGCCCGGTCCTGCAGGCGGAACGAGAAGCCGGCCGCGTTGCCGAGGTTGTCCACCGGCGGCGGCTCCTGCGCGTCGACGATCGCGTCGCGATAGCCCGACAGAGCCTTGTTGGTTCCCGCCACCAGCGCCGAAGCGGAATTCGCCGCGTCGCGCTCGTCCCAGGGCTTGAGCGTCACGAAGGCCTGGCTGGTGTTCGAGCCCTGGCCGGAGAACGAGAAGCCGTTCAGCATCGTCACCGTGGCGACGCCGGGCTGCGCCAGCAGATGCTCCTCGACCTTGCGCACGGCGGCCTGCGTCCGGTTGAACGAGGCTCCGGGGGGGGTCTGGATGTCGACGGTGAAGAAGCCCTGGTCCTCCAGCGGCAGGAAGCCTTCGGGCAGCCGCGCGAAGGCGAAGGCGACGCCGGCCACCAGCGCCAGGTAGACGATCATCACCCGGCCGGACTTCTTGATGAACCACGCGGTGCCGCGGCCGTAGCGCTTGGTCTCGCGGTCGACGATCCGGTTGAACCAGCCGAACACGCCGCCCTTGGCATGGCCATGGCCCTTCTCGACCGGCTTCAGCAGGGTCGCGCACAGCGCCGGCGTCAGCGAGAGCGCGAGCACCGCCGAGAAGGCGATCGAGGTCACCATCGCGATCGAGAACTGACGGTAGATGATGCCGACCGAACCGGGGAAGAACGCCATCGGGATGAACACCGCGATCAGCACCAGGGTGATGCCGATGATCGCCCCGGTGATCTGGTCCATCGCCTTCTTGGTCGCGTCCTTCGGCGACAGGCCTTCCTCGGTCATGATGCGCTCGACGTTCTCGACCACGACGATGGCGTCGTCGACGAGGATGCCGATGGCCAGCACCATGCCGAACATCGTCAGCACGTTGATGGAGAAGCCTGCGAGCAGCATCGTGCAGCAGGTGCCCATCAGGGCGATCGGCACGACGATGGTCGGAATCAGGGTGTAGCGGATGTTCTGCAGGAACAGGAACATCACCACGAAGACCAGAACCACCGCCTCCACGAGGGTGTGCAGCACCTTCTCGATCGAGGCCTTCACCGCGGGCGTGATGTCGTAGGGGATGTCCCACTTCAGGCCCGGCGGGAAGAACTGCGACAGCTCCTCCATCTTCTTGCGGATGGCGCCGGCCGTCTCCAGCGCGTTGCCGTCGGGGGCCAGCGTCACCGAGATGCCCGCGGCCTGGCCGCCGTTGAGGCGGGTCGAGAACTGGTAGGCGTCGCCGCCGAGTTCGATCCGCGCGACGTCGCGCAGGCGCACGTTCGAGCCGTCGGAGTTGGCGCGCAGCACGATCGCGCCGAAGTCGTCCACCGATGCGAGCTGGCCCTTGACGATGATCGGCGCGGTGATCGCCTGGCTGTAGGGGCTCGGCTGCGCGCCGACGGCGCCCGAGGCCACCTGGATGTTCTGGTTGCGGATCGCGTCCGTCACGTTCTCGGCGGTGAGCGAGAGCCCGCGCAGCTTGTCCGGGTCGACCCAGATGCGAAGGCTGCGCTCGGTCGAGTACAGCGTCGCGCGCCCGACGCCGGGGATGCGGCGGATCTCGTTGATGACGTTGCGGATCAGGAAGTCGCCCAGGCCGATCTCGTCCATCTTCCCGTCGGTCGAGACGAGCGTGATGATGTTCAGCGTCGCGGCCGACGCCTCCTCGACGAGGATGCCCTGCTGGCGGACTTCGGCCGGCAGGCGCGCCTCGACGCGCTTGAGGCGGTTCTGCACCTCGACGGAGGCCAGCGCCGGGTCGGTGCCGGGCTGGAAGGTGGCGGTGATGTTGACGGCGCCGAACGAGTCGCTGGTCGACTCGAAGCTCATGATGTTGGCCGCGCCGTTCAGCTCGTCCTCGATGAGCCGGGTCGTGCCGGTGTAGAGGCTCTCCACCGAGGCGCCGGGATAGGCGGTCGAGAGCGCGATCGCCGGCGGCGCGATCACCGGATACTGCGCCACCGGCAGCAGCGGCAGCGAGAGCGCGCCGCCGAGGATGATGAACAGCGCGACGACCCAGGCGAAGACCGGCCGGTCGATGAAGAAGCGTGCCATGGAGGTTCCGGATCAGCCTGTCGGGTGTTCGTGGGGCGGCGCTTCGAAGCGCGCCCCGGTCGGCGATGTCGCTCGGCGAGCCCTGCTCACCGAGCCTTGCTTACCGAGCCTTGCTTACCGCGGCTTGGCGGCGGCTTCGGCCTTGCCGTCCGACGCCTTGCCGTCCGACGCCTTGCCGTTCGACGCCTTGCCGTCCGACGCCTTGGTCGCGCTCGCCTTCGCGGCGCTCGCCTTGGCCTCCGCGGCCCGCGCCTCGGCGGCCTTCGCCTCCTTCATCTTGGCTTCGGCCAGCTTGGCCTCGGCCTCGGCGACCTCGTCGACGTCGTGCGGCATCGCCTCGGCGGTCGGGTGCGGCGGGGTCTTGTCCACCGGCTTGACCTGCTGGCCCGCGACGATCTTCTGAAAGCCCTCGGTCACCACCCGCTCGCCGGCCTTGAGCCCGTCGCGGATCAGCCAGTTGGTGCCGACCACCGGGCCGACCTCGACCGGCTGGAGCGCGACCCGGTCGTCCTCCTTCACGACCCAGACCTCGGCCTTGCCGTCGTTGGTGCGCTGGATCGCCTGCTGCGGCACCGCGATCGCGTCGGAATCGATGCCCTGCTTGATCCGGGCGCGCACGTACATGCCGGGAAACAGCTCGTCGTGCGGGTTGGGGATCTGCACGCGCAGCGTGACCTGGCCGGTGCTCGGGTCGGCGGTGACGTCCGAGAACAGGAGCTGGCCCGCCATCGGGTAGAGGGCGCCGTCGTCCATGATCAGGTGGACGTTCGCCGAATCGCGCTCGAGCCGCGAGAGTTCGCCGCTGGCGAGGTCGCGCCGCAACTTGTTCAGCTCGCCGACCGACTGGGTGATGTCGACGTAGATCGGGTCGAGCTGCTGGATCGTGGCCAGCACGCCGGTGGTGCCGGACTCGATCAGGGTGCCCTCGGTGAGCAGCGCCCGGCCGATGCGGCCCGAGATCGGCGCGCGGACGTCGGTCCAGTCGAGGTTGAGCTTGGCCCGGTCGCGGGTCGCGCGGGCGCCGGCGACCTC
>NZ_VRUX01000380.1:0-4181 GCF_008039885.1 Methylobacterium sp. WL103 | reverse complement strand
GGCTTGGCCTCGGCGGCGTCCGGCGGCGGCTTGGTCGGCTCCGCCTCGGCGGGCTCGTCCACGGGCTTGGTCTCGGGCGGGGCGGCCTCGCTCGCCTGGGTCTCGCTCGGCGCCTGCGTGTCCGCGTCGGTCATCAGCGGCGCGAGGTCGATCGAGATCTGCTGCTCGCCGGGGGGCGTCGGCGGCGTCAGCTTGAACAGGGCGAGGCCCGCCAGCGCGGCCAGATGCAGGGCGAGCGCGACGAGGAAGGCGGGAACGAGCCCCGACGAGCGGGAGTCCGGCCCGGTGTCGACGATGGCGGACATGGCTTACCGCGCCGCCCCGTTCGCCGGCGCGGCGGCGGGGGCGCCCGGAGCCGGTCCGCCCGGAGCAGGTCCGCCCGGAGACTGCGCGATCAGCGACACCTTGGTGAAGCCGGCCTGGCCGACGAGGCCCATGACCTCCATGATCTTGCCGTAGGCCACGTCCTTGTCGCCGCGGACCAGCATCACCTGGTCCTTGTTCTCGGCCGCCATGGCGCGCAGGCGCGGCACCAGCGTCTCGTTGGTGAAGACCTCCTTGGCGATCGAGGGCTTGCCGTCCTTGTCGATCGTCACCTCGACCGGCTTCTGCGACTGCGCGACCTTGGCGGCTGCGGTCTTCGGGAGCTGCACCGGCACGCCGGTGGTCATCAACGGCGCCGCGACCATGAAGATGATCAGCAGCACCAGCATGACGTCCACCATCGGCGTGACGTTGATCTCCGACATCGGAGCGGTGTCGAGGTCGTCGTCGTCGGAACCGCTCGCGCGGATCGAACCCATCGCCATGCGGCGTCCTCCGGGGTCGGCGGCTCGGGCCCCCAAGGGGCGGCCGCGTCGGGAATGGAAGGCCCGGCCGCCTGAGCGGGCCGGGATCGCGGGTCTCGGATGGTCGCGCGGCTATTCGGCGGCGGCGCGGTGCTGGACGCCGCGGTCGCGGGCGAGGCGGTTGCCGAGCAGGCCGATGCCGGAGACGAAGGTGCTCTGGATCCGCCCGACGTCGTTGGCGAGCTTGTTGTAGGCCATCACCGCCGGGATCGCGACGACGAGGCCGATCGCCGTGGCGAACAGCGCCTCGGCGATGCCCGGCGCCACCACGGCGAGCGAGGTGTCCTGGCTGCGGGCGATGGACGAGAACGAGTTCATGATGCCCCAGACCGTGCCGAACAGGCCGACGAAGGGCGCCGTGGACCCCGACGTCGCCAGCAGCGCCAGGCCGTTCTGAAGGCGCTTGACCTCGAGGGTCAACGCGCCGCGCATGGCGCGCTCGATCCGGTCGCGCCGCTCGGCGCGGGTCTCCGAGGCGTCCTGGTCGCGCCAGGCGTCCAGAGCCGCCTTCACCACGTGGCCGGCGATGCCCGGCATCCCCGTCTCCAGGCTGCCGCCCGAGCGCACCAGCGCGTCGAACGCCTTGGCCTGGCGCCGCGCGGCGGCGAGGCGGACGACCTTCTCGAACACCACGGTCCAGCAGGCGAGCGAGGCGACCACCAGCAGGATCATCACCCCCTTCACGATCGGGTCGGCCTGCAGGAACAGGCCCACGAACGAGAAGTCGTGACCGGCGTCGATCGGGGCGGAGGTCGGATCCATTGCGAGTTCCTTGCAAGGTCGTTCGGGTGCGGCGACGGCCGCGGGCCGCCCGGCGGCTCTGGGCCGCCGGCCGGTATCGGTTCTCAGGGGCGGCCGGCGTCGCGCGCCGGGCCGGCTCGGCTCAGCGGTCGAACGGGATGTTCGCCTTGGTCTCGGTCTCGGTGCGTTCGAGGCAGGCTTCGCGGGTCGCGTCGCCGCCCTCGCAGGCGAGCACGTCGCTGAGCAGCACCCGGCTCAGCTTCGGGCAGGCGATCCCGGGGAAGTTGAAGATCTTGACGGTGGTCTTGCGGGCCGGGATCGGCCCGAGCTCGGCCGCGACCCGCTTCTGCACGATCCCGTCGGTGTCGAAGGCGAACAGGTCGAGCTTGTACGACTTCAGCGCAGCCCCGCGGCTGTTGTCGACGACGATCGTGGCCCGGCAGGAATCCTCGACGGATTCGAGCCGGTTGAGCTGAAGCTTGAGCGGCGCGGCCTTCTCGCCGGCCGGCGCATCCTGCGCCATCGCGGACACGGCGAGCGAGGACGCGAGCACGAGGGAGAGCCCCACGCAGGCGGCGGTGTCCAGGGCGAGCCGCCTGATGCGGAGCCGGTTAAGCGGGACGCCTCGCCCGAGCATCTGTTGAGCCATCGAAACGCTTCCCATCCTCCGCTCCGCGGGCGGCCCGTCCGGCGCCCCGCGCCGTGTCGAATTCGTCTGCCGCCGGGTCCATCCGGTTCGCGAGGCACGAAGCGGACGGCCGCGGCCGCGAAGCGGGCGGCCGAGAGGACCGGCGCCATCGCATCGCCGTCTCGGACCCTCCCTCGGACCACGGCCTCGGCGCGTGTCTGGAAAGGGGCGATGCGGTCGTCCGGCCTCGCGAAGATGCGCGCCCCGGCGCGATCTCCCGCAAGAGCGGAATGCAATGTGCCTGCGCGGCGGAAGTATCCGAGGTGCAGGGCAAGGATCAAGAGCGGCGCTGAAAATCAGAGCCGTTCCAAACTGTTACGAATACATCTCGCGTTGCGGCGTGCATCCTTGCCGAATGGTCCCGGCCTGCCTTGCCGGATCTGCCCGGCCGCCTGGTGGGATCGCGGCCGGCGGCTCTCTTGATGGGGCGGGCATGCTCGACCATATCGTTCCGGGCCGGATCGATGGTCCGGAAGGGGTGCCGCTTGCGGGCCCCGCAACGAGGTGCCCGCCGGCATTCCGGTCACGGGGCCTCCACAGGGGCGTTGCCGATGACCCGTCCATCCCCGTTCGGACACCCGTTCCTGCTCGGATTCGACGAGATCGAGCAGGCGCTGGACCGGGTCTCGAAGGCCGCCAACGACGGCTACCCGCCCTACAACATCGAGCGCCTCGTCCGCACCGACCAGGAGCCGGACCGCCTCCGCATCACCCTGGCGGTGGCCGGCTTCACCCGCGACCAGCTCGACGTGATGCTGGAGGAGAACCAGCTCGTCGTCCGCGGGCGTCAGGTCGACGACAAGGAGCGGCTGTTCCTCCACCGCGGCATCGCGGCGCGCCAGTTCCAGCGGGCGTTCCTGCTGGCCGACGGGATGGAGGTGCTGGGTGCCGACCTGTCGAACGGCCTGCTCTCGATCGACCTCGCCCGTCCCGAGCCCGAGCGGGTGGTGCGCCGCATCGCCATCCTCGAGCGCGATTGATCCGCCGGCGAAACACCCCACATTCGATTCAGGCCCACGATCGCCGGATCGGTTCGATCAAGACGGGATCGTTTCCGGGCTGTTTGCTCTGCCTCGAAAGGAGGGCACGACATGACCGACCTCACCACCTCCCCGCTGACGGCCGCCGACCTCGACCCGGCCGAGTTCAACGCCGCCGACCTCGCGGCGCTCGGCGAAGGCCACATCGCCTACGTCCGCTCGATCCGGTCCGACGAGGTGATGCGCCTTTTCCCGCAGGCGCCGCAGCTCACCCCCGGGCTCGACCTGTTCGCCCTGCTGTCGGCGAGCGGCGCCCCGATCCTGCTCGCGGATTCGCGCGAGGTGATCCTCGCCAACGCCGCCGAGCACGACCTCTACCCGGTCAGCCTGCACTAGAGCATTTTCAAGCGAGGTGGATGCCGGCTCGCGTGAAGAAAATACGACTACACAGTCAGTTAGAGCATTTTCCGTGATCCGGAGATCATGGAAAATGCTCTAGCGGGCGTCGCCATCTCCGCCACCGCCGAGAGCAGCCGCGCGACGTCCTGCGGCCGCGACAGGCGGTGGTCGCCGTCGGCGATCAGCGTGAGAACCGTGCCCGCCGCCGGCAGCCTTTCGAGGATACGAAAGGCATGCGGGTGCGGCACGTCCGGGTCGTTCATCCCCTGAAGGATGTGGACCGGGCAGCCGAGGTCGAGCGGACCGGTCAAAAGGCGGTTGCGCCGGCCATCCTCGATCAGCGCCATGCTGATCGCGTCGGGCTCCGGAGCGTAGGCGCTCTGGCGCAGCCAGACGCCGTCCTGTTCCAGCGTCCTGCGGATTTCGGGCGAGAATTTGTCCCACATCAGGTCCTCGGTGAAGTCGAGGGCCGGCGCGATCAGCACGAGGCCGGTCGGCGCCGGCTCGCCGCGCGCCGCGCAGTTG
>NZ_VRUX01000037.1:0-17916 GCF_008039885.1 Methylobacterium sp. WL103 | reverse complement strand
GGCGGGCGCGCCGACGAGCGTCGCCGCGTCGGGCGCCTCCGACAGGCCGAAGAAGACGAAGTAGGTCGGGTCGTAGACTTCGAGCGCCAGCACGCCGCGCCCCTGCGACGGCGGCGTCTTCAGCGGCAGGCGGAAGCTCAGGGTGAGGCTGTCGCCCTCCATCGCCATCCGCGGCTCGACCGGGTCGGCGAAGGCCTGTTCCTTGCCGCCGACCTTCAGCTTGGTGAAGTAGCCGAATTCGGCGAGGTTGCCGGTGTTCTCGGTGGCGAGGGTCTGCAGCTCGTCCGGCGTGAGCTTGCCGTCCTTGTTCGCGTCCAGCCCCTGCGTGACGAAGGCCGTGTAGGCGGCGTCGAACGTCCAGACGTTGCGCACGGCGACGACCTTGCCGTCGGCGTAGGCGATCTCGGCCTTTGCCGTCACCCAGACGTGCGGATGGGCCGCGGCGGGCAGGGTCGCGAGCGCCAGCAGCGCGGCGGCGAGGGCAGGACGAAGGATCGCGAGATTCGGCTTCATGCGGGTCGGACGCTCGCGGCGCTGAGGTGAAGGATCCGTTAAGCGCATGTCTTGTCGGCATCCGCTGGGGCGAAAGCGAGGCGAACCGCAACGGGGAAGTCCCGCGGGAGGCGACGCCGAATCCGATGTCGGCCGGGCGCCCGGCGGCATCGTCGTCATGGCCTTGGCGACGCGATCGTATTACCCGGGCGAACCAGATGTCGGCCGCCCGCGCCCGCCGGGTCCCGCGCCATTCGGCGCGACCGTCATCCAACCGTCACGACGGCGTCGCAGGCAGGCGCCGACCCGCTACGCCAGAGGCACGCCATGGACTTCCACCGCCGATTCACCGTGCTGATGTGCGCGCCGGCCTTCGATCCGGACGACCTCGAAGGCGTCCGCGTCGCGCAGATCGTCACGGCGGTCGAGGGCCGCGGCTTCGAGGTGATCCGCGCGCGTCGCGTCGAGGACGCGGCGATCGCCGTCCAGACCGACGCCGCGATCGGCTGCATGGTCGTCGACTGGGGCAAGCGCGGCCTCGACGGCAAGGCGGCGTCGCTGATCGACATGATGCGCCGGCGCGGGCTGGAGATGCCGATCGTCATCCTCGTGCGCCGCAAGCGCCTGGAAGACATCCCGGTCGAGTTGCTCGACTTCATCGACGGCTACATCTTCCTCGCCGAGGAGACGCCCGAGTTCATCGCCCGCGGCCTCGTCTCCCGCGTGACGCAGTATGCCGAGACCCTGAAGACGCCGTTCTTCGGCGCGCTCGTCGACTACGCCGAGAAGGGCAACCAGCTCTGGACCTGCCCGGGCCACAACGGCGGCATCTTCTACAACCGCTCGCCGATCGGGCGGATCTTCGTCGAGCATCTCGGCGAGGCGATCTTCCGCGACGACTTGGACAACTCGGTCCTCGACCTCGGCGACCTGCTGACCCACGAGGGTCCGGCGTTGAGGGCGCAGAAGGAGGCCGCCCAGATCTTCGGGGCGGAGAAGACCTACTTCGTCCTCAACGGCACCTCGGCCTCGAACAAGGTGGTGCTGGGCTCGCTGGTGGCCGAGGGCGACCTCGTGCTGTTCGACCGCAACAACCACAAGGCGGCCCACCACGGCGCGCTGATGCTCGCCGGCGGCATCCCGATCTTCCTCGAGACCGACCGCAACGCCTACGGCCTGATCGGCCCGATCTACCACGAGGCCTTGGACGAGCAGGCCATTCGCGAAAAAATCCGCCGCAACCCGCTGGTGGAGGACAAGGAGGCCTGGCGCCGCGAGCGCCCGTTCCGCGTCGCGGTGATCGAGCAGTGCACCTACGACGGCACGATCCTCGACGCGCAGGGCGTCGTCGAGAAGATCGGCCACCTGTGCGACTACATCCTGTTCGACGAGGCCTGGGCCGGCTTCATGAAGTTCCATCCGCTCTTCGTGGGCCGGTTCGCCATGGGGCTGAAGGGGCTCGACGAGACCTCCCCCGGCATCATCGCCACGCAATCGACCCACAAGCAGCTCGCGAGCTTCAGCCAGGCCTCGCAGATCCACACCAAGGACGGTCATATCCGCGGCCAGACCCGACGCGTCGAGCATCGCCGCCTCAACGAGAGCTTCCTCGTCCACGCCTCGACCTCGCCGTTCTACCCGATCTTCGCCTCGCTCGACGTCGGCGCGCAGATGATGAAGGGCCGGTCCGGCATGATCCTGTGGGACGACACGATCCGCCTGGGGATCGAGTGGCGCAAGAAGGTCCGCGCCATCCGCCGCGAGTTCGAGGAGAAGGAGGGCGATCCGAGCCGGCGCTGGTTCTTCGACCCCTTCGTCCCCGACGTGACGCCCGGCCCCGACGGCGTCGACGTGCCGTGGGAGAGCCTGACGACGGACGTGCTCGCCTCGGACCCGAAGCACTGGGAGCTGCGTCCCGGCGCGCGCTGGCACGGCTTCACCCATGTCGGGCCCGAGACCTCGCCCGGCTACGCCATGACCGACCCGAACAAGCTCACGGTGCTGACGCCGGGCTTCGACCGGGCGACTGGGGAATACGCCGCCCACGGCGTGCCGGCGCCGATCGTCGCGCAGTACCTGCGTGAGAACCGGATCGTCGCCGAGAAGAACGACCTCAACTCGCTGCTCTTCCTGCTGACGCCCGGCGTCGAATCGTCCAAGGCCGGCACGCTGATCTCGGGGCTCGTCGCCTTCAAGCGCCTGCACGACGACAACGTGCTGCTGGAGGACGCGATGCCTGAGTTCGTGCGGCGGCGGCCGAACCGCTACCGCGGCATCCGCCTGCGCGACCTCTGCGCCGACTTCCACGCCTTCCACCGCGAGCACGGCACCTCGGCGCTGCAGCGCAAGCAGTTCCAGCCGCAGCACCTGCCCGAGATGGTGATGGCGCCCAAGGCCGCGGCCCAGATGTTGACGCGAAACAACGTCGACTTCGTGCCGATCGCGGAGGCCGAGGGCCGTGTGGCGACGACCTTGCTTCTAGTCTACCCGCCCGGGATCGGCACGGTGCTGCCCGGCGAGCGGATCGATGAGCGGGCCAAGCCGATGCTGGACTACTTCAAGATGTTCGAGCGCTCCGCCAACCTGTTCCCCGGCTTCGAGGCCGAGATCCAGGGCGTCTACCGGCAGGTCGAGCCGGACGGGCAGATCCGCTTCCACACCTACGTCATGCGCGAGGCGCGCTGATGGAGGACGCCGCGGCGCCGGGCGCCCTCGCGACGCCAGAGCCGGCCGCGCCCTGCGCCGACATCGTCATCCGCCCCTCATCGGACGGCGACCTCGCGGCGATGGTGGCAATCTACGAGCACCACATCCGCCGCGGCGTCGGCGACGTCGGCGACTTCGAGGAGGACCGGCTGCTGCCGGACGACCTGCGGCGGCGGCGCAAGACCATGCGCAAGAAGCGCCTGCCCCACCTCGTCGCCGACCGGAACGGGCAAGTCGCGGGCTACGCCTACGCGGTGCCGTTCCGCAAGCGGCCGGCCTACCGCTACACCCTGAAGCACTCGATCTACGTGCATCCCGAGCATCTGCATGCCGGCATCGGCCGGCGCCTGCTGCCGGCGCTGATCGAGGCCTGCGCCGCGGGCGGCTACCGGCAGATGATCGGCTACATCGATTCGGAGAACGCGGCGTCGCTGCGCCTGCACGAGGCTTGCGGATTCGTCCGCGTCGGCCACCTGCCGGCGGTCGGCTACAAGTACGGCCGCTGGAGCGACAGCGTCATGGTGCAATGCGCCCTCGGCTCCGGCTCCGACGACCAGCCCTCGACCTGGCAGAAGCCGGTGGAGGCGCTGGTGGCGGGGCACGACTGGACGGGGAAGTAGCCGCCCAGGGGTTGGTGCGCTGCGGCGAACTCCACGGCGGGCGGAACGTTGTTCCGGCATCGAGGCGCCGGCGTTGGTGATGGCGCCGCTCGACATTCACCGCCAAGGATTCGCATGTCCCGCTCCGACAGCCCCGTGCTGCAGCCCTTCACCCTCGGCGACCTCACGCTGAAGAACCGGGTCGTCATGGCGCCGCTGACGCGGAGCCGGTCCTCCGTCGCCGGGGTGCCGCCGGACTTCGCGGCCGACTATTACGGCCAGCGCGCCAACGCCGGGCTGATCATCTCGGAGGCGACGAACATCTCGCCGCAGGCCGTGGGCTACGCCTACACCCCGGGCATCTGGTCCGATGCGCAGGTCGAGGCCTGGCGCAGGATCGTCGCGACGGTGCATGCCAACGACGGCCGCATCTTCCTGCAGCTCTGGCATACCGGCCGGATCTCACACCCAGACCTTCAGCCGGACGGCGGCTTGCCGGTCTCGGCGTCCGCGATCAAGCCGAAGGGCACCGCCTTCACCGAGGATGGCATGAAGGCGCACGTGACGCCGCGCGCCCTCGAGACGGACGAGATCCCCGGGATCGTCGGGGATTATCGCCGCGCGGCGGAGAACGCCAAGCGCGCCGGCTTCGACGGCGTCGAGATCCACTCGGCGAACAACTACCTGCTGGAACAGTTCGTCCGCGATTCCACCAACACGCGCACCGACCAATACGGCGGCTCCATCGAGAACCGGTTGCGCTTCCCGCTGGCCGTGGTGAAGGCCGTCACCGAGGTCTGGGGTGGGGGAAACCGCGTCGGCATCCGCCTGTCGCCCGCGACCACCGAGCCCGGCAAGACGCCGTTGGACAGCGACCCGCATGCCACCTTCGGCGCCTATGTCAACGCGCTGTCCGATTTCGGCCTGCTCTACATCCACACGATCGAGGGCGTGACGCAGCAGACGCGCGACGTGCCGGACGGCGTCGACTTCCTCGACCTGCGCAAGCGCTTCTCGGGCGCCTATGTCGGCAACAACCAGTACACCCTGGATCTGGCCGAGAAGGAGCTGGCCGAAGGCCACGCCGACCTGTTCAGCTTCGGCCGGCCCTACATCGCCAACCCCGACCTCGTCGCGCGGCTGGCCTCGGGCGCGCCGCTCGCGGAGGCGCCCAAACCCTACTGGTACGGCGGCGGCGCCAACGGATACTCGGACTGGCCGGGCATGGACGGCCCGGTGCAGATCGAGCGCTGAGCCTCCAAGCCCGGTGCGTGGATGTCGCGCCGGGCTCGCCGAACCAAACGGTCAGTGCTGCAGGATCTTCGACAGGAACTGCTGCGCGCGCTCGCTGCGGGGCTGGCCGAAGAAGTCCTCCTTCCGGGCGTCCTCGACGATCTCGCCGCGATCCATGAAGATCACCCGGTCGGCGACCTTGCGGGCGAAGCCCATCTCGTGGGTCACGACCATCATCGTCATGCCCTCCTTGGCGAGTTCGACCATCACGTCGAGCACCTCGCCGACCATTTCCGGGTCGAGCGCCGAGGTCGGCTCGTCGAACAGCATCACCACCGGGTTCATGGCGAGCGCCCGGGCGATCGCCACGCGCTGCTGCTGGCCGCCGGAAAGCTGGCCGGGATACTTGTCGGCGTGGGCCGACAGCCCGACGCGGGCGAGCAGGTCCATGCCCTTCTTCTTCGCCTCCTCGGCCGGGCGCTTCAGCACCTTGCGCTGGGCGACCGTGAGATTCTCGGTGATCGAAAGGTGCGGGAACAGCTCGAAGTGCTGGAACACCATGCCGACCCGCGAGCGGAGCTTCGGCAGGTCAGTGGCCTTGTCGACGACCTTGGTGTCGTTGACCGTGATCTGGCCCTTCTGGATCGGCTCCAGGGCGTTGACGCACTTGATCAGGGTCGACTTGCCGGAGCCCGACGGTCCGCAGACAACGACGACCTCGCCCTTGGCGACCTGGGTGGTGCAGTTCGTCAGCACCTGGAAGTCGCCGTACCACTTGCTGACGTTGTCGATGGCGATCATCGGCGTGCCGGTGGCGATGCGCGGCGGCGGACTCGTCAGCGGTCCGGACTGCAGGCCGGAGTCGGATGGCGCGACCGAACCGGGGGCGACGGGCGTCGTGGCGGTCGGGGCCGGCATCGGCGTCGAGGTCATGGCGCGGTCCTTCAAACAGCGATCACTTGGAAACGGCGATCACGTGAAACGGCGATCAGCGGATGATGGCGACGCGGCGCTGGAGCCGGCGCACCAGGAACGAGGCCGAGAAGCAGACGGCGAAGTAGACGACCGCCGCGAACAGGTACATCTCGACGAGGCGCCCGTCGCGCTGGGCCACCTTCGAGGCTGCGCCGAGGAAGTCGGTCAGCGACAGCACGTAGACCAGCGAGGTGTCCTGGAAGAGCACGATCGTCTGCGTCAGCAGCAGCGGCAGCATGTTGCGGAAGGCCTGCGGCAGCACGACGGTGATCATCGTCTGGGCGTAGGTCATGCCGAGCGCGTAGGCCGCCCCGGTCTGCCCCTTGGGGATCGACTGGATGCCGGCGCGCATGATCTCGGAAAAGTAGGCCGCCTCGAACAGCGTGAAGGTGATCAGCGCCGACGAGAACGCGCCGACCTGGATCGGCCGCGAGGCGCCGGTGAGGTAGGCGCCGATATACGGCACCAGGAAGTAGAACCAGAAGATCACCAGCACGAGCGGCAGCGAGCGCATCAGCTCGACGTAGACCTTGGCCATGTGTTTGAGACCGGGCACGCCCGAAAGCCGCGCCATGGCGAGCAGGGTGCCGAGCACCACGCCCATGCCGGCGGCGAGCGCCGTCAGGGTCACGGTGAACACCATGCCCGTCCCGAAAAGGTAGGGCAGCGATCCGAAGACGACGCCGAAATCGAAGTTCGAGAACATCAGCGCTGCCCGGGAACCGCCACGCTGCGTTCCAGGAGGGACGCGAGCACGATGACGAAGAGGTTGATGAGGACGTAGAGGATCGTGGCGGCCGTGAAGGCCTCGAACACCTGGAACGAGAATTCCTGCATCGAGCGCGCCCGGGCGGTGAGCTCGAGCAGGCCGATCGTCAGCGCGACGGAGGTGTTCTTGAGGTTGTTCAAAAACTCCGAGGTCATCGGCGGCAGGATGACCCGGTAGGCGTTCGGCAGCAGCACGTAGCGATAGGTCTGGTAGACCGTGAAGCCCATCGCCGTGCCGGCGAGGCCCTGGCCCCGCGGCAGCGACTGGATGCCGGCGCGCACCTGCTCGGCGACGCGCGAGGCGGTGAAGAACCCGAGGCAGACGACGCCGGTGTAGAACGGCGCGTTCGGCAGCTGCTTGAGGGCGTTGCCCCAGGATTGCGGCAGCACCTCCGGCAGCACGAAGTACCAGAGGAACATCTGCACCAGCAGCGGGATGTTGCGGAACAGCTCGACATAGGCCGTGCCGACCGCGTTCGCGGCCTTCGACGGCAGCGTGCGCATCACGCCCACGAGCGATCCGAGGAAGAAGGCGATGACCCAGGATGAGAGCGCGGTCGCGATCGTCCAGACCAGGCCCGAGAGCAGCATGTCGGCATAGGTGCCGGTGCCTTCGGGGGATGGTTCGAAGAAGATGCCCCAGTTCCAGTTGTAGTTCATCGCCCGCGCTTCACCGTTTCTCGTTCGATCGATCCGCGTCGCGGATCCCGAAGGGCGCCCCCCGGGATCCGCTCGGCCCGGCTCAGTAGGCGGCCGGGTCGGCGCTGTCGCTCGGGCTCTTGAACTGCTTCACCATCGCGTCGCTCATCGGGAGCTTCAGGTTGATGTTGCGCGGCGGGATCGGCTTCTCGAACCACTTGGTGTAGAGCGCCTTGCCCTCGGGGCTCTCGTACAGCGCCTTGGTCGCAGCGTCGGCCACGGCCTTGAACGGCGCGTCGTCCTTGCGCAGCATGATGCCGTAGGGCTCGGGCTTCGACAGGGCTTCCGTCGAGATCTCGTAGGCGTCGGGGGTCTTCGAGCCGGCCATCAGCGAGGCGAGCAGCACGTCGTCCATCACGAAGGCCACGGCGCGGCCGGTCTCGACCATCAGGAACGCCTCGGCGTGGTCCTTGGCGGGCAAGATGGTCAGGCCCATGCTCTTGGCCGTGTTGGCCTCGTTGATCTGCTTGATGTTCGTCGTGCCCGAGGTCGAGACCACGGTCTTGCCCTTGAGGTCGTCGATCGTGTGCAGCTTGGCGTCCTTCTTCGAGACGTAGCGGGTCGCCGTCAGGAAGTGGGTGTTGGTGAACGAAGCCTGCTTCTGGCGGTCGGCGTTGTTCGTGGTCGAGCCGCACTCGAGGTCGATCGTGCCGTTGGCGATCAGCGGGATGCGGGTCGCGGAGGTGACCGGGTTGAGCTTCACCTCCATGCCCGGAAGCTTGAGCTCCTTCTTCACCGCCTCGGCGATCTTCAGGCAGATGTCCATCGCGTAGCCGACCGGCTTCTGGTCGCCGTCGAGGTAGGAGAACGGCACCGAGGAATCGCGGTAGCCGATGGTGAGGGCGTTGGTCTCCTTCACCTTCTTCAGCGTGCCGGTCAGTTCCTGGGCCTGGGCGCCGGCTGCGAACAGCGCCGCGCCGAGCGCGAGGCCAGCGACGATCCCGCGGCGGTCGAGGTTGGATTGCGTCAAGACGAAACTCCCGTGACGAGCCGCACGGACAGTGCGGCGTGTGGCGGACGCACAGAGGGCGGCCGGCGCTGGCCGGGCCTCTGCAATGATGGTGCCGGAACGAGGCTCGGCGAAGCGAGCTTGGCCGATGGGCTGGGGACAACTGCGCCGCGCATCGGAACCGAAGCAGTAAACGCACTCATGACCCGGAACCGGGCCGTCTCCGGCCGGGTGCGGTCTGCCCGCACGGATCGAGGCCGTGGCGCGTCGGCGTTCACAGGGTCCACCCGGTTGTCGATCCGAACGTCGGAGCCGGGCGTTTTCGCCCATGCGGGATGCAATGTGCACGATTCCCGGGCGGACGCACCGGGATTTCGCGGCTCGGCGGCGATTATGCCTGGAAAGCCGCCAATCTGTCTCGCGGAACGGAGACGAACGAGCCGCCCCGCAGGGCACGGGACGGCTCGGTCTTCGGAGCGACGAGCGCTACTTGGTGACTTCGTTGCCGGCGTAGTCGATGTTGCCGGCCGCGTTCTTCTTCCACTGGTACATCACGTAGTCGGGCTTCGTGATGTCGCCCTTCTTGTCGTAGGCGATCGGGCCGACGACGGTGTCGACCGGCTTGCCCATGTGCAGCCACTCCGCCAGCTTCTTGCCGTCGGTCGAGCCGGTCTCCTGCATCGCCTTGGCGAGCACCTGGACCGCGGCGTAGGAGTAGAGGGTGTAGCCCTCGGGATCGATGCCCTTGGCCTTGAAGCCGGCGAGCGCGTCCTTGGCGTTGGGGTTCTTGCGCGCGTCCGGCGGGAACGTGGTCAGGGTGCCTTCCGCCGCCGGGCCGGCGATCGCCACCAGCTCCTTGTCGACGAGGCCGTCGCCGCCCATCAGCGGCGCCTTCAAGCCCTGGTCGCTCATCTGGCGCAGGATCAAACCGGCTTCGGTGTAGTAGCCGCCGAAATACACCACGTCGATCTTGTTGGATTTCAGCTTCGAGACGAGGGCCGAATAGTCCTTCTCGCCCGGGTTGATGCCCTCGTAGATCGCGTCCTTGCCGCCGTTGGCCTTCAGCGCCTTCAGTGTCTCGTCGGCCAGGCCCTTGCCGTAGGGGGTCTTGTCGTGGACGAAGGCGATCTTCTTGCCCTTGAAGTTCGTTGCGAGGTAGGCGCCCGCCACCGCGCCCTGCTGGTCGTCGCGGCCGCAGGTGCGGAACACGTTCCAGAGGCCGCGCTCGGTGAACTTCACCGCCGTCGAGGCCGGGGTCACCTGGATGATGCCGGCGTCCTGGTAGACGTCGGAGGCCGGGATCGACACGCCGGAATTGTAGTCGCCGACGACCATCTTCACGCCGTCCGAGGCGAACTTGTTGGCGACCGAGACGCCCTGCTTGGGGTCGGACGCGTCGTCGCCGACGAGGACAGAGAAGGTGGTGCCCTTCACCGCGCCGGACTTGTTCAGGTCCTCGACCGCCTGGGTCGCGCCGTTCTTGAGCTGCGTCCCGATCGCCGCGCTGTTGCCGGTGATCGGCGCGGCGATGCCGAGCTTGATCTCTGCGCCTTGCGCCGCCGCGAGCATGGCACCGAGACCGAGGCCGGCCAGAAGTATCGCTCTCATCGCAAATCCCCTTGGTTGTGATCTGAATTCGGACCGCGGGCCAAGGGCAAGAATCGTGCGCTCGGCACGCGCCTCGCCGCGGTCGCGATCAAGGTTCGCCGGCCGCCGGCGCACGGCTCCGCCAGGTCAGGGGCGAGGTCCGCTCGTAGAGCCAGCGATACTGGGTCGTCATCTGCCGCGTCCGGGTCCAGCGGTAGCCCGCCAGCCCGACGATCATGACGACGACGGCGTCGACCGCATAGTAGTGCAGTGACAGAAGCGTCCCACCGAATAGCGCGAAGTGGATGAAGCGCACCGCCGCCGCCACCGCGAGGAGCGCCGGCACGATCTGCCAGAGCGGCCGCCACGCCTTGGCGAGGCCCCGGGCGGCCATCCACCCGGCCCAGCCGCCCATCGCCACGGTGACGAGGAGGAACAGCGCGATCGATTCTTCCTCGTAGATCACACCCTGCATCGCGTCAGGCCTCCACCGGGGCGCCGTGCCCGCCTTCGAGGTAGGCGGCCTTGATCGCGGGGTCGGCGAGCAGCGCCCGCCCGGTGCCGCTCATGGTGATGCGGCCGTTGACCAGCACGTAGCCGCGATGCGCCAGCTTGAGCGCATGGTAGGCGTTCTGCTCGACGAGGAAGATCGTCATGCCGTCGCGCCGGTTGAGGTCGCGCACCGCATCGAAGATGCCCTTCACCACCAGCGGCGCGAGCCCGAGCGAGGGCTCGTCGAGCAGCAGCAGGCGCGGGCGGCTCATCAGGGCGCGGGCGATGGCCAGCATCTGCTGCTCGCCGCCCGACATGGTGCCGGCGCGCTGGGTCAGGCGCTCCTTCAGCCGCGGGAACAGGGCGCAGACGCGCTCGAGGTCCTGCGCGAAGTACTGCCCGTTGTGGAGCGCGGCACCCATCTGCAGGTTCTCGTGCACGCTCATGCGCGGGAAGACCCGGCGGCCCTCCGGCGACTGCGCGATCGCGAGGCGGGCGATCTCGTGGGTCGGCAGGCGGGTGATTTCGCGCCCGTCGTAGGTGATCGTGCCCTCGCGGGCCTGCGGCGCCCCGAAGATCGTCATCATCAGGGTCGACTTGCCGGCGCCGTTGGCGCCGATCAGCGTGACGATCTCGCCCTCGGTGACGTCGAGGTCGACGCCGCGCAGAGCCGCGACGCTGCCGTAATAGGTCGAGACCCCGCGCACCGAGAGCAGGGTCTTGCGGACCCCGGCCTTCTCGGCGGCGAGCGCCCGGGTCTCCTCGACGAGGACGTTGATGCCGGCGACGCTCAAGCCTCGACCTCCAGATGGGTCACGGTGAGGCCGACCTCGGCCTCGACGGCCTCGACCTCCTCGTCCTCGACGCCGAGATAGGCGGCGATCACCCGCGGGTCGGCGCGGACTTCGCCGGGCGTGCCGTCGGCGATCTTCACGCCATAATCGAGCACCACGACGTGGTCGGAGATCTCCATCACCACCGACATGTCGTGCTCGATCAGCAGCACCGAGGTGTCGTGCGCGTCGCGGATGTGGCGCAGCAGCGCGTTGAGCTCGCCCGATTCGCGCGGGTTCAGGCCGGCGGCGGGCTCGTCGAGGCAGAGCAGAACCGGCTCGGTGCACATCGCCCGGGCGATCTCCAGGCGGCGCTGGGCGCCGTAGGGCAGGTCGCCGGCCGGGTCGTCGGCCCGGTCGATCAGGTCGATGCGGCCGAGCCAGTCCTTGGCCCGCTCGATCGCCGCGGCCTCCGCCCGGCGGTAGACCGGGAGGCCGAGGAGTCCGAGCACGGTCATGCCGGACGCCCGCATCAGCGGGGCGTGCTGGGCGACGAGAAGGTTCTCCAGCACCGTCATGCCCTGGAACAGGCGGATGTTCTGGAAGGTGCGCGCCACCCGGCCGATCCGGTTGACGGCATGGTTCGGCAGACGTTCGAGCAGGTGCTTCGATCCGTCGGCGTGGGCCAGCGTCAGCTTGCCCTCGGTCGGCTTGTAGAAGCCGGTGATGCAGTTGAAGACCGTGGTCTTGCCGGCGCCGTTCGGGCCGATCAGCGCGGTGATGTCGCCGCGCCGGGCCTTGAAGGACAGGTCGCCGACGGCGACGAGCCCGCCGAAGCGCATGGTGAGGTGGTCGACGGTGAGCACCGCCTCGGCGTCGGGGGAAGGCCGCGTCATCAACCGTGGCCCTCGCTGACGTGGGCGCCCGAGATCGCGCGGCGCTCGCCGAGCGCCACCGAGGGCGTTCGCTCCGAGATCAGCCCGCGCGGGCGCCAGACCATCATCGCCACCATGGCGAGGCCGAACAGCAGCAGGCGGTACTCGTTCGGATCGAAGCCTTGGCCGAACACCGCCTTCAGGAACCCGAGGTTGCGCAGCATCTCGGGGCCGCCGACCATGGCCACCGCCGCGATCGCGACGCCGACCTGGCTGCCCATGCCGCCGAGCACCACGATCGCCAGGATGATCGCGCTCTCGAGGAAGTTGAAGCTCTCGGGGCTGATGAAGCCCTGGCGCACGGCGAAGAACGAGCCGGCGAACCCGCCGAAGGCCGCCCCGAGGGCGAAGGCCGTGAGCTTCGTCGTGGTGGTGTTGATGCCGAGGGAGCGGCAGGCGATCTCGTCCTCGCGCAACGCCTCCCAGGCGCGGCCGATCGGCAGCCGTCGCAGCCGCAGCGTCACGACGTTGGTGATCAGGGCGAGCGCCAGGATCAGGTAGTACAGGAACACGACCCGGTGCATCGAGTCGAAGGTCAGCCCGAAGCGGGCCGCGAACCCGTCCTCGCCCGCGGTGAAGGGGATGCCGAAGAAGGTCGCGCGCGGGATCGACGAGATGCCGGCGCCGCCGCCGGTGACGTCGACCCAGTTGATCAGCACGAGGCGGATGATCTCGCCGAAGGCCAGCGTGACGATGGCGAGGTAGTCGCCGCGCAACCGCAGCACGGGAAAGCCGAGCAGCATGCCCCACAGGGCGGCGAACAGGCCGGCGAGCGGAAGGCAGACCCAGAACGACAGGCCGAAGGTTGTGGACAGGAGTGCGTAGGAATAGGCGCCGACCGCGTAGAACGCGACGTAGCCGAGGTCGAGCAGGCCCGCGAGGCCGACGACGATGTTGAGGCCCCAGCCGAGCATCACGTAGGTGAGGATCAGGATGCCGAGGTCGATCCAGTAGCGCCCCTCCCCGAGGCTGCCGCTGGCGAGCGCCGCGACGACGGGGAGCGTCAGCGCGATGCCGATGAACAGCCACAGCGCCAGCATCGAGACGCGCTGCCCGGCATTCGGGGTGGCGCCGACCGCCTCCGTTGCCTGCGAACGCGCCGGGGTGAGCGCCCGGCGGGCGTCGCGGCGCATCAGGATCAGGCGCTGCGCGAGGCGGGCCAGGAAGATCGCGGCGCAGAGCGCGAGGACGAGGCCCCAGCGCGGCGTCAGCTCGAGGCCGCCGGTCGGGCCGGCATCGGTCCGGAAGGCGACCACCGGCACGCACAGCGCGAAGGTGCCGAGCGCGTAGAAGGCGGCGTCCTTGAGGATGCCGGGGAGGCCGACGGCCCCGCGTGTGGCGGCGGCCATCAAACCTTCTCGACCTCGGCGCGGCCGAGGATCCCCGACGGCATGAAGATGAGCACCACGGCGAGGATCGAGAAGGCGGCGACGTCCTTGTACTCGATCGAGAAGTAGGCCGACCAGAACGTCTCGATCAGGCCGATGATCAGGCCGCCGAGCACCGCGCCCGGCAGCGAGCCGATGCCGCCCAGAACCGCCGCGGTGAACGCCTTCACCCCCGGCACGAAGCCGTCCGAGAACGAGACCACGCCGTAATACATCAGGTACAGGACGCCGGCGACGGCGGCGAGCGCGGCGCCGAGCACGAAGGTGAGCGAGATCGTGCGGTCGACGTCGATGCCGAGCAGCGCGGCCATCTTGCGGTCCTGCTCGCAGGCGCGCTGCGCCCGGCCGAAGGGCGTGCGCTGGACGAGGTACCAGAAGCCGGTGAGCAGCACCGCGGTCACCGCCATGATCAGGCACTGCTTGTAGGACAGGAACACCTGGAAGCCGTCGGTCTCGAACAGGGTGATCCCGCCCGACAGCATCGGCGGAAGCGGCTTGTTGCGCGCGCCCTGCGCCACCTGGACGAAGTTCGAGAGGAAGATCGAGACGCCGATCGCCGAGATCAGCGGCGCCAGCCGGAAGGAGCCGCGCAGGGGACGATAGGCCACCCGCTCGATCGCCCAGCCCCAGAGCGCGGTGAGCACCATCGAGACCACGAGCACGATCAGGAAGGCCAGCGCGATCGACGAGACGCCGAGCCAGGTGGTGAGGATCAGGAAGCCGATCAAGGCGATGAAGCTTGAGACCATGAAGACGTCGCCGTGGGCGAAGTTGACCATGCCGATGATGCCGAACACCATCGTGTATCCGATCGCGATCAGGCCGTAGATCGACCCGAGCGTCAGCCCGTTGATCAACTGCTGTACGAAGACATCCATCGTGTGCCCGTCTCTCCGTCTGCGCGCCGTGCCTTGAGGGCAAGTCCCGCATTCATGGCAAGTCCCGTATTCATGGCAAGTCCCGTACCGCACCTGTGGCTCGGCGGCCACAAGGCGCGGCGACTGCAGTTTCAGCGGGACCGCGGCCAAGCATAGCCCGCGGCGCGACGAGAATGCCACGCCGGATCATCCGATCCCGGCAAAAAACAAAAGGTCTGAAACGACGGGATTAAAGCTGCGCAGCCGCTTGCGCATGGCGCGCTTCCTGCTTCACATTCTCTTAACGGACAGTCGTGCGCCGGCTCGCATTCGCCCAGGAGTTCCCGATGACAGGTTCGCGGCTGACGACCATGATCTTCGTGGGCATGCTACTGGGCATCGCGGTCGGCTATCTCTGTAGCATCACCTGGCCCGATCCGCAGACCTCCAAGGAGATCGCCGGCTACATCGCGCTGATCAGCGACATCTTCCTGCGGCTGATCAAGATGATCATCGCGCCACTGGTGTTCTCGACGCTCGTCGTCGGCATCGCGCATCTCGGGGATACGGCCTCGGTCGGTCGCGTCGGCGGCAAGGCGCTGCTGTGGTTCGTCGGCGCCTCGTTCTGCTCGCTGATGCTGGGCCTCGTCCTCGTCAACATCATGCAGCCCGGCCACAACCTGAACCTGCCGCTGCCCGACGTCGGCGCCGGCACCGGTCTGAAGGCCGCCTCGCTGTCGCTGAAGGAGTTCGTCACCCACCTCGTGCCCAAGAGCGCGGTCGAGGCGATGGCCAACAACGAAATCCTGCAGATCGTCGTGTTCTCGATCTTCTTCGGCGTGGCGCTCGCGGCGCTCGGCGAGAAGGGCCACTTCCTGGCCAAGGGCATCGAGGGCGTGGCCGACGTGATGCTCAAGGTCACCGGCTACGTGATGCTGTTCGCGCCCGTCGCGGTGTTCGCGGCGATCGCGGCGACGATCACCACGCAGGGCATCGGCGTGCTCGTCACCTACGGCAAGTTCCTGGTCGAGTTCTACATCGGCCTCGGCGTGCTCTGGGGCCTGCTGATGGGCGTCGGCTTCCTAATGCTCGGGGGAGCCGGGATCAAACGGCTGTTCAACCTGATCAAGGAGCCGTTCGTGCTCGCCTTCTCGACCGCATCGAGCGAGGCGGCCTACCCGAAGATGCTCACGAACCTCGAGCAGTTCGGCGTGCCCAACCGCATCACCTCGTTCGTGCTGCCGATGGGCTACTCGTTCAACCTCGACGGCTCGATGATGTACTGCACCTTCGCCGTGATGTTCATCGCGCAGGCGTACAACATCCCGCTCACCTGGGGGCAGCAGCTCACGATGCTGTTCCTGCTGATGGTGACATCGAAGGGCATGGCCGGCGTGCCGCGCGCCTCGCTCGTCGTGATCTCGGCGACGCTGACGCAGTTCAACATCCCGGAGGCCGGGCTGCTGCTGATCATCGGCATCGACCAGTTCCTCGACATGGGCCGCTCGGCGACCAACGTGCTCGGCAACAGCATCGCCACCGTCGCCGTCGCGAAATGGGAGGGCCAGCTGACCACGAGCGACCAGCGGCTCGACCATGTCGGCGCCGTGGCCGCCGCCGAGTAGGCCTCCGTCCCGACCGGGCTTTGCCTGCCGTATCCAGGAGTATCGCGATGGCGTCAGGCAAGGTGATCGCGGCGTTGGCGGCGGGGCTGATAGCGGTCGGGCTCATCGCGACGCCCGGGCCGGCGGGGGCGGTCGACGTGCTCACCGGCTCGCTCAAGACCATCGCCGCCAAGGGCGAGGTGGTGATCGGCTACCGCACCAGCTCGGTCCCGTTCTCCTTCGTCGAGGGCAAGCGGGCCGACGGCAGCCCGCGCCCGATCGGCTACGCGATCGACCTCTGCGGCGAGATCGTCGACGAGATCGGCCGCGAGACCGGGCGCACCGACCTGAAGGTCCGCTACGAGCCGGTGACCTCCGAGACGCGGTTCGCGGCGGTGTCCGAGGGAAGGGTCGACCTCGAATGCGGCTCGACCACCGCCAACGCCGAACGCCGCCGCACGGCGGCGTTCTCGCCGGTGACGTTCATCAGCGCGACGAAGCTTCTGGTGCCGCGGGCCTCGGCGATCGCGTCCTATCGCGAGCTGGGCGGCAAGAAGGTCGTCGTCACGGCCGGCACCACCAACGAGCGCGCCGTGCGCGATATCCTGGCCAAGCTCAAGCTGCAGGCCGAGATCCTGACCGGAAAGGACCACGCGGAATCCTACGCCATGGTCAAGGACGGCCGGGCCGACGCCTTCGCCACCGACGAAATCCTGCTCTACGGCCTGATCGCCAACGACGGGACCGACGGCGCCAAGTACACGGTGCTGCCGGACAAGCTCTCGTTCGAGCCCTACGGCATCATGTTCCGCAAGGACGACCCGGAGATGGCCGGCGCGGTCGCCGCCACCTTCAGCCGCCTCGCCGAGAGCCGCGAGCTGCGCTGGACCTACGAGCGCTGGTTCCTCAAGCGCCTGCCGAACGGCGAGCGCCTCAACGTGCCGATGTCGAACGACCTCCACACCAGCTTCCAGCTGATCGGGCTGGAGGATTGAGGTAGGGCGTTCGCGGATTGACGCAGGCTTGATCTGAAGGAAGAGACGCCCCCTCTCCCCGCGGGCGGGGAGAGGCCTGCAGGCACCGCGTCGCGCCTGCAGGAAGCGGAGGCGGAGCCGACGCGGCGGTGAGGGGAAGGTGCCGGATGAGGCTTCCCCGTCGAAGCCCCCTCACCCTCGGCTGCGGCCTCGCTTCGCCGACGACGAGGTCGGCAAAGCCCTCTCCCCGCAGGCGGGGCGAGGGGATGCGCGCACCTTGGACAGCACCGAAGCCGGGCAATCGGTGGCCGCGGCGGGGTTCGTGCGCGCCCCGCGCTTACCCCCGGCCGGCTTCGGCCTTCCGGTATTCCCGTCCGTGCTCGCAATAGCCCTCGACGATCCGGACCATCATCGCGCGCTTCTCGGCGTCCAGCGGGGCGAGGATGCGGGCCGGGCGGCCGCCCCAGAGGTAGCCGCCTTCGAGGAGCTGGCCGGGATCGGTGGTACTCCCTGCCGCCAGCATGACGTCGTCGGCGATGACCGTGCCTGGGGCGACCGAGGCGCCGATGCCGATCAGCGAGCGGGCGCCGATGCGGCTGTCGCCGATGCGGACGTTGTGGCCGATGGTGGTGTCGCGGCCGATGACGACGCCCTCCCCGCGGGTGCGGATCACGGTGTTGTCCTGGATGTTGGTGTCGGCGCCGACGAGGATCGGCCCGACCTCGGCGTGGAGGTCGCAGGAGAACAGCACGCTCGATCCGGCACCGAGGCTGACGCGTCCGCGGACGCGGGCCGTGCTGGCGACGTAGACCGTGTCCTCCACCTCCGGCGGATCGCCGGCCGCGACGGGCGCCGGGTCGCCCGCGGCCTCGCGCAGGCGCTCGG
>NZ_VRUX01000379.1:0-4188 GCF_008039885.1 Methylobacterium sp. WL103 | reverse complement strand
CGCCGGCACGGTGTAGGCGCCGAGCATGGCCAGCGCGAGGAAGGCGAGCGCGGCGCGCACCAGCACGGGCAGGCCGAGCGGCGCGGTGCGCTGGGCGACGCGGCGCGTGATCGGCCGCAGGTCGGCCTCGCGGCTCGGTTCGTCGTAGGCGAAGGAATGGGACATGACCGTCGGGCTCCGGGCGGCGCTAGCTGCGGAACATCTGCGAGGTGGTGGAGAGCATCTGGTCGGCGGCGGTCACGACCTTCGAGTTCATCTCGTAGGCGCGCTGGGCCGCGATCAGGGAGGAGATCTCGGTGACGGCGTTCACGTTCGCCTCCTCCAGGTAGGATTGCTGGAGGTTGCCGAAGCCCTCGCCGCCGGGCAGACCGGCGACCGCCGGGCCGGAGGCCGCGGTCTCGATGAACAAGTTGTCGCCGATCGACTCGAGGCCGGTCTTGTTGACGAAGCGGGCGAGCTGGAACTGGCCGAGCGATTGCGGCGCGGTCTGCCCCGGCAGCGTCGCCTGCACGGCGCCGGTGGCGCTGATGGTGACGGCGGTGGCGGTGTTCGGCACGGTGACGCCGGGATCGACGAGATAGCCGTCGCGGGTCACGAGCTGCCCCTGGGCCGACAGGTCGAACGAGCCGTCGCGGCTGTAGGCGGTGCGGCCGTCCGGCATCGTCACCCGGAAGAAGCCCTCGCCGCGGATCGCGACGTCGTAGTCCTTCTCCGTCGAGGTCAGCGTGCCCTGCGACATGATGCGGGCGGTCGACACCGTCTTCACGCCCGAGCCGATGGCGAGGCCCGCCGGCAGCTGCGTGTTCTGGTCCGAGGTCGAGGCGCCGGCGCGGCGCAGGTTCTGGTAGAGCAGATCCTGGAAGTGCGGCTGCTGGCGCTTGTACCCGGTGGTGCGAAGGTTGGCGATGTTGTTCGAGATGACCTGGACGTTGAGTTCCTGGGCCGCCATGCCTGTGGCGGCGGCGTAGAGCGCGCGCATCGTCTAGCTCCCGGTCAGGCGACGTCGGCGAGGCGGCGGATCGCCGTGCCCCGCAGATCGTCGAGCCGCGTGATCACGCTGGACACCATCGCGTAGGTCCGGTTCACGTCCATCAGCCGGGTCATCTCGAGCACCGGCTTGACGTTGGACTTCTCCAGCGCCCCCGATTCGAGGCGGCCCTTGATGCCCGCGGGCTGCGGCTGCGCGGTCGAGGCGTAGAGGTTGGCGCCGGCGTTGCTCAGGCTCTGCGGGTTGGCGAAGGTCACGAGCTTCACCCGGCCGCGGACGCCGAGGTTGGTCGAGACCGTGCCGTCCTGCCCGATCGAGAGGCCGGTCTCCTGCGGGTTGATGGTGATCGGTCCGCCCTCGCCCTGCACGGCGTAGCCGTCGCTGGTGACGAGGTTGCCCTGCGCGCTCACCTCGAAGGCGCCGTTGCGGGTGAAGCGCACGCCCTGCGGCGTCTGCACCGAGAAGAACGCCTCGCCCTGGATCGCCACGTGGGTCGGGTTGCCGTCCGGCTCGATCGCGCCCTGGCCGAGGTCGAGGGTCGTGCCCTGGTCGATCACGTAGGAGAGGCGGCGGTCGGCGTCCGAGAAGGTGTCGGCGCTCGCCGTCGGCATGAGGTACTCCTCGAAGCGCGTCGAGCGGCCCTTGAAGCCGGTGGTCGAGACGTTGGCCATGTTGTTGGCGATGACGTCGAGCTCGCGCTGAAGCGCCATTTGGCTCGATACGCCGACGAGGAGGGCATTCTGCATCTGAACTCGATCCGTCGTGCCGCGGTGGCGGCGAGGGGATATCCGCATCCCCCGTGCCAGATCGATCTTTTGCAATTTTGCGTGATTTTTCAGTGCGTTGACAGTGAGGAGGGCGTTATGGCCGCACGACCGGATCGGACCGTCGGCAAAGCCGACCCGGCAGATTGTGCCGACTTAACGCCGCGTTAACCCTGCGGGCCGATACCGGAGGCTCGAACCGGCCCGCACCCGATAGGCGGGTACCCCAGCCATCAGCCGACGGACCACGGAACACCGCTCATGGCCAAGAAGCCCAAGAAAGCGGAAGGCGTCGAGGGGGCGCCCGGCGAGGCCGAGGCGCCCAAGAGCAAGAAGAAGCTCGTGATCATCGCCGCCGCCGCGGTGCTGCTCCTCGGCGGGGGAGGGGGCGCCTTCGTGATGAAGAAGCGCGCCGCCGCCCAGGCCGAGACCGAGCACGCCGCCGACAAGGCCGAGGTGAAGCAGCCGTCCGTGTTCCTCGACGTGCGCGAGATGGTGATGAACCTCAGCCCCGAGCCCGGCTCCGACAAGGCCAAGTTCGCCAAGCTCCGCATCGCACTCGAGCTCAAGGACGCCAAGGTCGAGAACGAGGTGAAGCCGCTGATGCCCCGCGTCGAGGACGCGCTGCAGGTCTACATGCGCGACATGCGCAGCAGCGATATCTCCGGGTCGGTCGGCATGTACCGCCTCCGCGAGGAGTTGCTGAAGCGGGTCAACGTCGCGGTCTACCCCGCCAAGGTCGAGGCGGTGCTCTTCAAGGACGTGATCGTCCAGTAGCCGACGACCCCGCCGAGCCCGACCCCGCCGAGCCCGCCCGCGCCGCAACCCAACCGAGCCCGCCATGGAACCCGACGACCCGAACGTGGAGGACGACTGGTCGGCGGCCCTGATCGAGCAGGGTGCCGAAGGCGGCGACGCGTCGCTCGCCGACGAGTGGGGCGCGGCGCTCGCCGAGCAGGGCACCACCCGCAACGCCAGCGACGTCGCCGCCGAGTGGGCGACGATGATCGAGGACGGGGAGAGCGACAACCTCCCCGAGCTCGCCGGCAACGACCGCATCCTCAGCCAGGACGAGATCGACGACGTCGTCGGCTTCTCCCTGCGCGAGCTGTCCGCGTCCGGCGCGGGCGGCGTGCGCGCCATCGTCGATTCGGGCGTCGTCCAGTACGAACGCCTCCCGATGCTGGAGATCGTCTTCGACCGGATGATCCGGTTGCTGTCGACCTCGCTGCGCAACTTCTTCCAGGACAACGTCGAGGTGACCCTCGACAACATCACCTCCGTCCGCTTCGGCGACTACCTCAACGCCATCCCGCTGCCGACCCTGCTCGGGGTGTTCAAGGCCGACGCCTGGGAGAATTCCGGGCTGGTGACGGTGGAGTCGAACCTCGCCTACTCGACCCTGGACCTGCTGCTCGGGGGCAAGCGCGGCGGCACGTCGAGCCGGCTCGACGGGCGGCCCTTCACCACGATCGAGATGCAGCTCGTTCGGCGCCTGGTCGAGATCATCCTCGGCGACCTCGAGCTGTCGTTCCAGCCGCTCTCCCCGGTGAAGTTCGGGATCGACCGGATCGAGACCAACCCGCGCTTCGCCACGATCACCCGCCCGGCCAACGCCGCGATCCTGATCAGCCTGCGCCTCGACATGGACGGGCGCGGCGGCCTGCTCCAGATCCTGTTCCCCTACGCCACGATCGAGCCGATCCGTGAACTGCTCATGCAGAGCTTCATGGGCGAGAAGCTCGGCCGCGACCACGTCTGGGAGGGGCACCTCGCCACCGAGATCTGGCAGGCGGACATGACGATGGAGGCGGTGCTGCACGAGATGATGCTGCCGCTGAAGCGCGTCATGGCCCTGAAGGTCGGCGACACGCTGATGTTCGACGCCAAGCCCAGCGACCTGATCACCGTCCGCTGCGGCGAGTGGGCGCTGACCCAGGGGCGGATCGGGCGCGTCGACGACAGCATCGCCGTGCAGGTGACGCGGCCGTTGCGGCGCTCGCGCACCACGCTCCAGGCCTACGAGGCCTCGATGAACAACCGAAGCGACGCCTGAGATGGATTTTCGGTCATGAGCCTCCTCGTCACGCTCGCCGCCGACGGCCTCGTCGCGATCCTCCTCGTCGCCACCATCGTGTCGTCGATGAAGCTGTCGCGGCGCATCGTCCAGTTGAAGGGCGACGAGGCGGCGCTGCGCCAGACCATCGGCGACCTCATGGTGGCCACCGCCAGCGCCGAGCGCGCCATCGCGGGGCTGCGCAACACCCTGGACGAGTGCGACCGGACGCTCGCCGAACGCCTCGGCACCGCCGAGCGCTACGCCGCAGACATCGCCGCTCAGGTCGAGGCCGGCGAGGGCGTGATCGCCCGCATCGGCGCGATCGTCACGCAGATGCGTGGTGCCGCGCCCCGACCGGCCGCCCCCGAGCCGGCACC
>NZ_VRUX01000378.1:0-4201 GCF_008039885.1 Methylobacterium sp. WL103 | reverse complement strand
GCCCTGCCGCGCGGCCTCGAGCGCGGCCGGCGTCGCGTCGGTGGAGCCGTCGTCGACGTAGATCAGCTCGAACGGCGCCAAGCCTGCGCAGGCGGCCTCGATCTCGGCGACGAGGCCCGCGATGTTGCCGGCCTCGTTCTTCACCGGCACCACGATGCTGAGGCGGGGGGAGGTCGGGTTCATGGGGCCACCGTCTGAGCCGCGGGCGTCACCGCGTAGGCGGTGAGGTCGACCCGGCGGCCGGCGTTGATGTTGAAGCCGGACACCTGCCCGACCGCCTTCGGCCCGGCGCCGCCGACGGGCCACGCGTCGGCGAAGTCGGCGGCCGAGCGCTGCTCGACGAAGACCAGGCGGCAGCCGCCGGCGTTGAGGAAGGCCAGCGCGTCGGCGCCGGTGTTCGGGGTGGCGAGGTCCGTTCCGATCAGGAACACCAGGCTCGGCTCGCGGTAGCCGAGGCTCGCGACCTGCGGCCGGCACGGCAGCGCGTCGCGGATCGCGGCGAGCCGATTCGAGACCTTCAGCGCCGGGATCTCGGTCTGCGCCAGCCCAAGCACCGCGGGCGAGAGCAGGCAGGCGGAGAGGATCGCGAACACCATCGCCCGCTCCGGGCCGCCCCGCGCGTAGGCCATCCAGGCGGCGCAGGCCAGCGCGCAGGCGGTTCCGAGCAGCGGCAGCGACAGCACGGGCAGCACCCGATCGAGGCGCCACGCGACCGCGACGAGGCCGATCGTCAACCCGACGGGAATCGCCGGCACGAGCAGCGCCACCGCGCGCGCGCCGCGCCGGGTCGGATCGAGGGCGCCGGCGCGCAGCGCCAGCACGGTGAGGATCGCCACCATCGGCATCAGCGGCAGGACGTAGTGCGGGAGCTTGGTCGGCACCGCCTCGAACATCGCCCAAGCCGGGACGATCGACGCCAGCAGGAAGGCGACGGCATCGTCCCCGCGGCGGCGCCACGCAAACGGGATCGCCAGGGCGGCGAAGGCGGCGCCGGGCCAGTAGGTCGCGAAGAACACCAGCGCGTAGGTGCCCGGCGGCGCCCAGTGCTTCTCCTTGGCGCTGCCGACCTTGGCCAGCATGTCGTGGCCGACGGCTTCGGTGAAGAAGGCGCCGCCGCTGCGCCAGGCGATCGCCAGGAACCACGGCGCGACGATGAGGGCGACGATCGCGAGGCCGGACCACGGGCGCAGCGACAGGATCCAGCGGCCGGAGCGCGCCTTCCACGACAGCGCCAGCATCGGCAGGCCGACGAACAGCGGCACCATCGGGCCCTTCACTAGGATGCCGAGGGCCAGCCCGAGCCAGAAGGCGAGCCGGCCTGCGGTCGAAGGGCCCGGGCCGGACCGGCCGAGCCAGGCGCGGGCGAGCGCGCCCAGCGAGGCGACCGAGCACGCGGTCAGCAGCGCGTCGGTCTTGGCGAGGTGCGCTTCGGCCGCGAGCATCAAGCAGGCGCCGAACAGGGCGCTGGCGAGGAAGGCGCCGCGGCGGGCGAGGAAGGCGAGCGCCGCCCAATAGGCCAGCAGTACGGCGGCGGTCGCGCCGAGCAGCGAGGGGATGCGGTAGAGCGCGATCGCGGTCCGCGCCTCGGGCACGCCGAGCGCTTCGACCGCCGCCACCGCGGCGGCCTGCGCCCAGTAGATGCCCACCGGCTTCTTGTGGCGGGCCTCGCCCTGGAAGCGGATGTCGACGCCGTCGCCGGTCTCGAGCATCTGCTTCGAGGCCTGGGCGAAGCGCGGCTCGTCCCGGTCCATCGGCTGCAGCGAGATCTGGCCGGGCAGGAAGCAGACGAGGCAGAGCGCGAGGAGCCACGCGCAGGCCCGCGCATGGCTCGCCGACACGGTGTTCAGGAGGAAGTCGCCGAACGCGAAGCCGGGGCCGGGCCGCGCGGCAAGGACGGGTCGCCCCGCGGCTTCGCTGGGGGTCATGGGCGCCGTGCGGACGGGAGGGGGTAAGCCGAGAAGGCGGTCATGCGCGGCTCCGGAACCGGCAACCGGCCTCGTCGTTCGGTCGATGCCCTGACGGGCGGCGGTGTCGATGATGCGGGCGGGATTGTCAAATGCCGGCCCCGCCGCCAAAGCCGCGGGGCCGGTCACAGGATGCGGGCTACGCCCGGTCGACGCTGGCGGCGGTGATCTCGGCGATCTTGGTGGCGCCGGCCTGGCGCATGATCGTCTCGAACTCGCGTTGCAGGATGTTGAGGACCGCCTCGACGCCGGGCTGGCCGAAGGCGGCCAAGCCCCAGACGTAGGGGCGGCCGACGCAGACGCCGGTGGCGCCCAGCGCCAGAGCCTTGAGCACGTCGGTGCCGCGGCGGAAGCCGCCGTCGATCAGCACAGGCACCCGGCCGTTCACCGCCGCCACGACCTCCGGCAGCACGCCGATAGTCGATTGCAGGCTCTCCTCGGCCCGGCCCCCGTGGTTCGACACGATCAGCGCGTCGACGCCGTGGTCGAGGGCCGTCTTCGCGTCCTCCTTGGTGACGATGCCCTTGAGCACGAGCTTGCCCTTCACGATGCCGCGCAGGCGCCGCACGTAGTCCCAGGTCATGCCGGTCCCGTAGAGGTTGGTCACGCGATCGACGTCGATCCCGTCGAACATCGGCTTGCGGCTCACCTCGTTCTTGAAGCCGGGCGTGTGGCAGTCGGTGCAGGTGCGGGTGTCGGTGCGGCGCTCGCGGAACAGGGTCTCGGTGTTGCGCCCGCCCTGGCGGTCCACCGTCAGCACGATGGCCGGCGCGCCGGCCTTCTCCGCGCGCTTCACCAGCGCCTCGGTCACCGCCCAGTCGTCGGTGGGGTAGAGCATGAACCAGACCGGGGCGCCGCGCTCCTTGATCACGTCCTCGATCGCCGACGACCCCACCGTCGACAGGATCATCGGGTGGCCCTTCACCCGGGCGGCCCGCGCCACCGCCAGCTCGGCGTCCGGGTGGAACGCGCCCTGGCTGCTCACCGGCGCCAGCGCAATCGGGCTCGCCCAGGTCTCGCCGAAGATCTTCACGCTCGTGTCGATCTTGCGCACGTCGATCAGCCGGCGGGCGCGGATGCGGATGTGCTCGAACCCGTCGCGGTTCGCCTTCAGGGTTTCGTCGCCGTCGACGCCGCTGGCGAGGTAGCCGTAATGGGCCGGCGGCAGCTCCTTCTTGGCTACCATCTCGAAGTCGAACACGTTGAGCGCCTGGGCCGGCGCGGCGATCAGGTCGCCGTTCATCACCGGCGCCTGCCGCAGCACGTCGTAGCTCTGGGCGAGCGCCCGCGAGGCGCCCGATTCAAGCAGCGTCGCCAGCGTGCCGACCGCCCCCGACGCGAGGATCGGGCTGGCGGAGAAGAACTCCAGCAGCTTGCGGCGGCTGATGGCAGGATCGGTCGCGGCGGCGGGCCGGGGATGCAGGCGGTCGGACATATGATTCTCGAAAGGCCAAGTTCTACAGAGACTTGTGCTTGGCCTTCGGCGAGCTTGGCAACAAGGCGCGCCCGCGCACGGCAGGTATGTTGCAGCGCACAAGATCCGGTTTTGTCACGGTGCGATCGCGGTGATAGGATCGGGTCTGCGGATTCGGCCGACTTGCCGAGCCGCCGAGGTGAGCGCTGGATGCCCTTTCAGATCGGATTGCTCGCCTTCCCCGGCGTTCAGCAGCTGGACCTGACGGCGCCCTACGAGGTCTTCGTCGGCGTGCCCGGCGCGGAGGTTCACCTCGTCGCCGCGAGCCTTGCGCCGGTGCGCAGCGCGACCGGGCTGATCCTGACGCCGACCACGACCTTCGCCGATTGTCCGGCCCTCGACGTGCTCTGCGTGCCCGGAGGCGTCGGCGTGAACGCGTTGATGGTGGACGACGCAGCCCTCGCTTTCGTGCGCCGACAGGCCGAAGGCGCGCGCTACGTCACGTCGGTCTGCACGGGCGCGATGGTGCTCGGGGCCGCGGGCCTGCTTCACGGCGTCCGGGCGACGACCCATTGGGCCGCGCACGATCTGCTGTCCGCCTTCGGAGCGATCCCGGTGCGCGAGCGCGTGGTGCGCGACGGCCGCTTCGTGACCGGGGGCGGCGTCACCGCCGGCCTCGACTTCGCCCTGACGCTGGCAGCCGAACTCGTCGGCCGTGAGCGCGCCGAGGCGATCCAGCTCGGCCACGAATACGCTCCCGTTCCTCCCTTCGACGCCGGCACGCCCGAAACCGCGTCGCCCGCCGTGCTGGCGGCGGCACGCG
>NZ_VRUX01000377.1:0-4201 GCF_008039885.1 Methylobacterium sp. WL103 | reverse complement strand
CGCGCTGATCGAGACGGTCGCGGGCGGCTGCGGCCCCGGCTTCCACCCCAATCCCTGGGGCGTGTGCCGGCCGAACTGGGGCCCGCGTCCGTATTGGCGGCGCCCGCCCGGCTACGGCCCCTACGGCTACGGCCCGCCGCGCCCGTTCTACGGCCGCCCGGCCTATTACGGGCCGCGCCACTTCTACTGAAACCCCGCACGGCCCGCACGCCGGGCCCTCCACGACGGCGCCGCATCGCGGATCTTCCGCGGTGCGGCGCCGTCGTTTTCAAGATCATCGCGCGGAACGACAGTCTTACGCGGGCGCATCGACCGGCGTCCCCGATTCAGCGCAGACGACCGCAAGATCATCCGCCTCGACCTGGCCATCCGAGCAGGCCACGACGCGCCCGCGACCTATGCGCGCGACTCCGCCAGCGCGGCAGCCTCGAAAACAGGCTTTCCAAAACCTTGCCAAATCGTTGTGCGGCGCATGTCGAAGCTGCATGGCAGGCTCACCGAGCGTGGCCTGCCGCTGCGCTGCAGCAAGCTTATATGTGCATTGCACCAACAAGAGGCAGCGGTGCCCACGCGGTCGTCACCGTCTGCCTGAACAAAGGTCAATGTCATGTCCGCCGCCCGTAGCGTCATCAGCCGTCTCCGCGCCTACCTCCGTTACCGCGAGACCGTCACCGAGCTGTCCCGCCTGTCCGATCGCGACCTCGCCGACCTCGGCATCAACCGCTTCGAGATCCAAGGCATCGCCCGCGGCTGATCATGCCATCGCCCGCGGCTGATCGCATCATCGCCCGCGGCTGATCTTCCGGACGTCTGCCGGCCCGTTGCTTCGGGCCGGCCCGTTCCGGTATCCCGGGGCATGTCCAGCTCTAAAAACACCATCCACGTCGTCGGCGGCGGCCTCGCAGGCTCCGAATCCGCCTGGCAGATCGCCGAAGCCGGCCACCACGCGGTCCTGCACGAGATGCGGCCGGTGCGCGGCACCGAGGCGCATCACGGCGAGGGCTTGGCCGAGCTCGTCTGCTCCAACTCCTTCCGCTCCGACGACCCGAACGGCAACGCCGTCGGCCTTCTGCACCAGGAGATGCGCACCCTCGGGTCGTTGATCCTGCGCGCGGCCGACCGGCATCAGGTCCCGGCCGGCGGCGCGCTGGCGGTCGACCGCGACGGCTTCTCCGCCGCCGTCACCGCCGCGCTCGAAGCGCATCCCAACGTCACCATCGTCCGCGAAGAGGTCGCCGGGCTGCCGCCGGAAGCCTGGGGGCCGTGCATCGTCGCCACCGGCCCGCTGACCGCGCCGGCACTGGCCGAGGGGATTCGCGCGATCACCGGCGCCGACGCGCTCGCCTTCTTCGACGCCATCGCCCCGATCGTCCACCGCGACTCGATCGACATGGAAAAGGCGTGGTTCCAGTCGCGCTACGACAAGGTCGGGCCCGGCGGCACAGGGGCCGACTACATCAACTGCCCGATGGACCGGGCGCAGTACGAGGCGTTCATCCAGGCCCTCGTGGACGGCGAGAAGATCGGCTTCAAGGAGTGGGAGGCCTCGACGCCCTACTTCGACGGCTGCCTGCCGATCGAGGTGATGGCCGAGCGCGGCGCCGAGACCCTGCGCCACGGCCCGATGAAGCCCGTCGGCCTCACCAACCCGCACGATCCTCAGGTGAAGGCCTGCGCCATCGTGCAGCTGCGCCAGGACAACGCGCTGGGCACCCTCTACAACATGGTCGGGTTCCAGACGAAGCTGACCTATTCCGAGCAGGTCCGCGTCTTCCGCACCATCCCCGGCCTGGAGAACGCGGAGTTCGCCCGCCTCGGGGGGCTCCACCGCAACACCTACCTCGACAGCCCGCGCCTGCTCGACGCGACCCTGCGCCTGAAGGTCCGGCCGTCGTTGCGCTTCGCCGGCCAGATCACCGGCTGCGAGGGCTACGTCGAGAGCGCGGCGATCGGCCTGATGGCCGGGCGCTTCGCCGTGGCGGAGGCCGAGGGCCGCGCCCTGGAGCCGCTGCCGCAGACCACCGCGCTCGGCGCGCTGATCGCCCACATCACCGGCGGCCACATCCTCGATAACGTGCCCGAAGAGCCGGGCGAGGAGACGGCCGAGGAGTTGGTGAAGGCGCCAGCCAAGCCGCGCTCGTTCCAGCCGATGAACGTCAACTTCGGGCTGTTCCCGCCGCTCGCCGCGATGCCGCGCAACGAGACCGGCAAGCGCCTGCGCGGGCCGGAGAAGGCGATGCTCAAGCGCCAGGCCCTGACCGACCGGGCGCGCGCCGACCTCTCGGCCTGGATCGCGGGCACGGTGCCCCAGGCGGCGGCCGCCGAGTAGCGGCTCCGCACGTCCGAACCATCACAAAAGTCCGGGAGACTCACGATCTCGCCTTGAGCCCGCGCCCGTCCCGGCGAACAGTGCTCCGAACGGCCGCGGCCGAAGCAGAGGGGGCGAGGTCGTGGCGGGATCATACGAGGGGTCGACCGGATCGAAGGTCGGGGCGGTGCTGCGGGTCACCAGCGGCAACTTCCTGGAGATGTTCGACTTCTTCCTGTTCGGCTTCTACGCGACCTACATCGCGAAGGCGTTCTTCCCGTCGGGCGACGCGGTCGTGTCGCTGATGCTCACCTTCATGACCTTCGGCGCCGGCTTCCTGATGCGGCCGCTCGGCGCGGTGCTGCTCGGCGCCTACGTCGACCGGGTCGGGCGCCGGAAGGGGCTGATCACGACGCTGGCGATCATGGCCGCCGGCACCGTGCTTATCGCCTTCGTGCCCGGCTACGCCACGATCGGGCTGCTGGCGCCGGGCCTCGTGCTGGTCGGCCGCCTGCTCCAGGGCTTCTCGGCGGGCGTCGAGCTCGGCGGCGTCTCGGTCTACCTGTCGGAGATGGCGACCCCCGGTCGCAAGGGCTTCTACGTCTCCTGGCAGTCGGGCAGCCAGCAGGTGGCGATCATGGCGGCGGCGGCGATCGGCTACGGGCTGAACCATGCCCTGATGCCGGAGCAGATGTCGGACTGGGGCTGGCGGGTGCCGTTCTTCATCGGCTGCGCGCTGGTGCCGTTCCTGTTCTACATCCGCAACTCGCTGGAGGAGACCAAGGCCTTCGCCGAGCGCAAGCACCGGCCGGAGGCGGCGGAGATCTTCCGGACGCTCGCCGCGAACTGGCGGATCGTGCTGCTCGGCATGCTGATGGTCGCGATGACCACGATCGCGTTCTACACGATCACCGTCTACACCCCGACCTTCGGCAAGAGCGTCCTGAAGCTCACCGACACCGACAGCCTGCTCGTGACCTTCTGCGTCGCGGTCTCGAACCTGTTCTGGCTGCCGGTGATGGGGGCGCTGTCCGACCGGATCGGCCGCAAGCCCCTGCTGATCGTGTTCTCGGCGCTCACCCTGCTCACCGCCTACCCGGCCCTGACCTGGCTCGTCGGGCACGTCAGCTTCGGGGCGATGCTCGCCGTGCTGCTGTGGTTCTCGTTCCTCTACGGCAGCTACAACGGCGCCATGGTGGTGGCGCTGACCGAGGTGGTGCCGGTGGAGGTCCGCACCGCCGGGTTCTCGCTGGCCTACTCGCTCGCGACCGCCCTGTTCGGCGGGATGACGCCGCTGGTCGCCACCTGGCTGATCGAGGCGACCGGCGACAAGGCGGCGCCGGGCCTGTGGATGTCGCTCGGCGGCGCCCTCGGGCTGTTCGCGACGCTGGTGATCTATCGCGGCGGCAAGGCGATGCCCGCCGGGGCGGCCGCTTCCGTGCGCTGAGGCCTGACGGTCCGCAGCCCGGCGCCTACGCCTGGGATGTCGCGTAACCGAACACGAAGCCGACGAATGTCAGGGCCGAGAGGCCGAACACCACGAGATCTTCACCCATTGCCGCCTCCGTTCCGATCGCTCTGAACGGACAAGCTTCGACGCGCCTCCGGGTTCCGGTCGCGGCCACCCGGAGCATCAGCCGCACCGCAGCGCCATCAGCCGCCGGCCGGGGCGGTGGCCCTCCTCGCCGGTGTCGCGGAAGCCGAGCTTGGTCAGGAGGCCCCAGGAGGCGACGTTGCCGGGGCGGCATTCGGCGACGATCAGGCGGGCGGGGAAGCGGCGCGACAGCGAGCCCAGGATGCCCGTCACCGCTTCCGTGGCGAGGCCGCGTCCGCGGGCGGCGCCGCCGACCCAGTAGCCGATCTCGATCGCGCCGGGTCCGCGCAGGTGCGTGC
>NZ_VRUX01000376.1:0-4208 GCF_008039885.1 Methylobacterium sp. WL103 | reverse complement strand
TCGACGCCCACGGCCGCCGCGCCTACCGCCTCGCGCTGCAGACCCGCGAGCAGCACATCCGCCGGGAGAAGGCGACCTCGAACATCTGCACCGCGCAGGTGCTGCTCGCCGTCATCGCCTCGATGTACGCGGTGTTCCACGGCCCGGCCGGGCTGAAGGCCATCGCCCAGCGCGTCCACCGCGACGCGGTGCGCCTCGGCCGGGGGCTGGCGGATCTGGGCTTTGCGGTCGAGCCCGAGCACTTCTTCGACACGATCACCGTCCGGGTCGGGGCGTTCCAGGGGGTGATCCTGGCGCACGCGGTCGCCAACGGGGTCAACCTGCGCAAGGTCGGCGACGACCGCATCGGCATCACGGTGGACGAGCGCACCCGCCCCGACATCCTCCAGGCGGTGTGGCGCGCCTTCGGCGCCGACGACCCGGCCTACGACGAGGCCTGGCCCGAGCCGCGCCTCCCCGAGGCGCTGGTGCGGACCTCGGCATACCTCACCCACCCGATCTTCCACATGAACCGGGCCGAGAGCGAGATGACGCGCTACATGCGCCGCCTCGCCGACCGCGACCTGGCGCTCGACCGGGCGATGATCCCGCTCGGCTCCTGCACGATGAAGCTAAACGCCACCGCCGAGATGCTGCCGATCTCCTGGCCGGAATTCTCCGAGATCCATCCGTTCGTGCCGGCCGACCAGGCGGCGGGCTACCACGCGCTGATCGGCGACCTCTCCGACAAGCTCTGCGCGATCACCGGCTACGACGCGATCTCGATGCAGCCGAACTCGGGCGCGCAGGGCGAATACGCCGGGCTGCTGGCGATCCGGCGCTACCACCTGTCCCGCGGCGAGGCGCACCGGACGATCTGCCTGATCCCGTCCTCGGCCCACGGCACCAACCCGGCCTCGGCGCAGATGTGCGGGATGAGCGTGGTGGTGGTCGGCGCCGACGCCGACGGCAACATCGACGTGGAAGACTTCCGCGCCAAGGCCGAGCGGCATTCCGAGAAGCTCGCCGCCTGCATGATCACCTATCCCTCGACCCACGGGGTGTTCGAGGCGCGGGTGCGCGAGCTCTGCGACGTGGTCCACGCCCATGGCGGCCAGGTCTACCTCGACGGTGCCAACCTCAACGCGCTGGTCGGCCTGGCGCGGCCCGGCGACATCGGGGCGGACGTGAGCCACCTGAACCTCCACAAGACTTTCTGCATCCCGCATGGCGGCGGCGGGCCGGGCATGGGGCCGATCGGCGTCAAGGCGCACCTGATCCCGTTCCTGCCCTCCGATCCGCGCTCGGGCACGGAGGGCGCGGTGTCGGCTGCCCCCTACGGCTCGGCCTCGATCCTGCCGATCTCGTGGAGCTACTGCCTGATGATGGGCGGGCGCGGCCTCGCCCAGGCGACGCGGGTCGCGATCCTCAACGCCAACTACATCGCCGCCCGGCTCGGGCACGCCTACCCGATCCTCTATGCCGGCGCGAACGGCCGGGTCGCGCACGAATGCATCGTCGACGTGCGCCCCTTCCAGAAGAGCGCCGGCGTCACGGTGGAGGACGTCGCCAAGCGCCTGATCGACTGCGGCTTCCACCCGCCGACCATGAGCTGGCCGGTGGCCGGCACGCTGATGATCGAGCCGACCGAATCCGAGACCAAGGCCGAGATCGACCGGTTCTGCGACGCGATGCTGGCGATTCGCGAGGAGATCCGCGCCATCGAGGACGGGCGGATCGACCGGGCGAACAACCCGCTCAAGAACGCCCCCCACACGGTGCAGGACCTGATCGGCGCCTGGGAGCGGCCCTATTCCCGCGAGGCCGCCTGCTTTCCGTCGGGCGCGCGCGGCATCGACAAGTACTGGCCGCCGGTCAACCGCGTCGACAACGCCTACGGCGACCGCAACCTGATGTGCTCCTGCCCGGCCCCGGACAGCTACGAGGAAGCCGCGGAATGAGCCGGCGCCGGCGACGCGTTTCCGGCCTCTTGCAGGCTCCTTGCAGGCTCCTTGCAGGCTCCTTGCAGGCTCCCGGCCGGCGCGCGTCGCGGGTTCGGCGCCCGGAACGACGGTTCCGCGCCATTTGCCGACTCTTTGGGCGCCGAATGCCTTTCCTGGGACTTCCGCTTCAGGAACAAACACCTCTACCGATATTTGGAAACTCTTTCCTCCTTGCGGCGGGGCGCTCGATGAAGATCCGGACCGGCTACACGATCGGCTACGACACGTTCGGGCCGACGCCGCTCACCTACCAGCTCAACGTCCACCCCTCGCGGGCCATCGACCTGCTCACCTCGGACGCGATGCGGGTCGACCCCCCGGTGCCGATGCGGACCTACACCGACGCGTTCGGCAACACCTGCGTGCGCCTGCTGTCGCCGGGCGGGCGGGTCACGGTCTCGGCCGACTTCCTGATCGCCGACAGCGGCGAGCTCGACGCCTACGAGCCGACCGCGCGGCAATTCGCGGTGCAGGACCTGCCCGACGACGTGCTCGTGTTCCTGCTGGGCTCGCGCTACTGCGAGACCGACAAGCTCTCCGCCATCGCGTGGTCGCTGTTCGGCACGACGCCGGAGGGCTGGGCCCGGGTCCAGGCGATCGTCACCTGGGTGCACCAGCGCATCCGCTTCGACTACCAGCTCGCCGACGCCACCCGCTCGGCCTTCGACGGCTACAACCAGCAGGTCGGCGTCTGCCGCGACTACGCGCATCTCGCCGTCGCCCTGTGCCGCTGCATGAACATCCCGGCGCGCTACTGCACCGGCTATCTCGGCGACATCGGCGTGCCGGTGGACATCAACCCGATGGACTTCTCGGCCTGGTTCGAGGTCTACCTCGACGGCCCGACCGGCGGCCGCTGGTACACGTTCGACGCCCGCCACGACGCCCGCCGGATCGGCCGCATCGTGATCGCGCGCGGCCGCGACGCCACCGACGTCGCGATCTCGACGAGCTTCGGCACGGCGCTGCTGGCGCAGTTCGACGTCCACACCGACGCGGTGCCCGACGACTTCGTGCTGATGCAGGCCGCCTGAGCGGGCCTTTGCAGGGCCGTCGCTCGAAGGCGCCGGCCCTGTTTTTCCAAACGTCCTCGATCACGCCGCCGGGCCGGGGTCATCCCGCCGCTGCGGCGGATCGCGTGGTGGCCGGGCGCCCGCGACGCCGCTATCCGGCCGCGATGGATCCGATTGCGCTCGCCCTGATGGCCACCGCCCTCACCTATTCCGGCTACGTCGTGCTGCTCGGTTGGCGGTGACGGGCGCATGCCGCCCCTCCCCGCCTCGCACGACGGGCCAGGGAACGAAAAAGACCGCACCCGGCACGGAGGCCGGATGCGGTCTCGATGCGGTCGTCGGACGACCCGCCGCGAACCCGACGGGTTCAGGCCGGGCTGCGGCCGTCGGCGGCGTAGCGGTCGATGGCCGAGGGAAGCTCACGCGAGAGGCGGGCCAGCAGCGCCGACCGGCTCAGGCCGGTCTGCTGGGTCAGGTGGTCGAGGGTGTCCGGACCGATGGCGCGCGCGAGGTCGGCCTCGCGGATGTCGCGGTTGGGGCCCTGATTGACCCAGGAGCTGGCGGCCTCGCCGTGGCCGCCCTTGGTGAAGTGGTCCACCAGCTCGCTCAGGCCGCTGGCGATGAGCCCGCCGACGCCGGCCGTGCCGACGCCGCCGAGGAGGCTGCCCAAGGTGCCGAGGCCGTTGCCGGAGGCAGAGGTCCCGGTCGCCGTGGTGTTGGGGACGCGCGGGACGGTGCCAGCGTTCGGCACGGTCTCATGGCTCGGCACCGTGTCGTGGCCCTTCAGCAGCTCCGCGATCTTGTCGCGGTTCTGGTAGCCGGCCACGGCCAGCAGGCCCAGCAGCGCGGTCATTGAGGGATAGCCCTTGCTCATCGGTCGTCCTTGTCGGTTGAGAAGGTGGAAGGTCCGGGCAGTGGTCCAGGGAAACGCCGCAGGCTCGAAAAGGCAGCACACAACGAAGCGACGGACGAAGCCAGGGCGTCATCCCGCCGGACCCGTCGCGTAAGCGGGTCCGGCGGGATGGGCGATCACGGGCAGGGGTGGCGGTCGCCGTCGTTGCCGAGATAGGTCCCGCTCGATGCGTCGTAGGAGCGGAAGCGGCGGGCGCAGGCGGCCACCGCCTCGGGATTCGGTCCGCCCTGCACCACCACCGGCGCTGCCTGCGCCTGCGAGTTGGCGATGGCGCCGCCGATGATCGCGCCTGCCGCAAGG
>NZ_VRUX01000375.1:0-4215 GCF_008039885.1 Methylobacterium sp. WL103 | reverse complement strand
GCCGCGCCCGCGGGCCTGCTGCTGGCCGCCGCCGCGGCCGTCGCCGAAGAAGTTGTCGAAGATGTCCGACATGAAGTCGCCGAACTCGTTGCCGAATCCGGGGCCGCCCTGGCCGCCGCCCTGTGTGAAGGCCTCGTGGCCGAAGCGGTCGTAGGCGGCGCGCTTCTGCCCGTCGGACAGGCACTGATACGCCTCGTTGATCTCCTTGAACTTGATCTCGGCGTCCTTGTTGCCGGGATTCTTGTCCGGGTGGTAGGTCATCGCGAGCTTGCGGAAGGCGACCTTCATCTCGCCGTCCGACGCGGTCTTGGCGACACCCAAGATCTCGTAATAGTCCCGCTTCGACATGCCTTGCCTCGATAGTGCCTAACCGGCCGTCCGCCTGCCCCCGGCAGTCGGCGCCGTCGTGCCGTCGTCGTGAAGGGTCGTCCCAGTGGCCGGCGGCGTTCCGACCTTCGGGGCCGTCGGCGGCCCCGGAATGAAGGTCGGACGCCGCCGCCGCAAGCGAAAACGGGACCGGATCGCTCCGGCCCCGCTTCAACTCGTGCGCGAAGCTTACGCCCGCTTCTTCTGGTCCTTCTCGTCGACCTCCGAGAAGTCGGCGTCGATGACGTCGTCCTTCTTGGCCTCGGCCCCGGCGGCCGCGTCCGGCCCACCCTCGGGCGTCTGGCTGGCCGCGTACATCGCCTCGCCGAGCTTCATCGAGGCCTGCATCAGGTCCGTCGTGCGGGCCTTGATGGTCTCGACGTCCTCGCCCTCGAGCGCAGTCTTGAGCGCGGTCATCGCGGTCTCGATGCCGCCCTTGTCGGCCTCCGAGACCTTGTCGCCGTACTCCTTCACCGACTTCTCGGTCGCGTGGACCAGGCTCTCGCCCTGGTTCTTCACCTCGACGAGCTCGCGGCGCTTCTTGTCCGCCTCGGCGTTGGCCTCGGCGTCCTTGACCATCTTCTCGATGTCGGCGTCCGAAAGGCCGCCCGAGGCCTGGATGCGGATCTGGTGCTCCTTGTTCGTCGCCTTGTCCTTGGCCGTCACGTTGACGATGCCGTTGGCGTCGATGTCGAAGGTCACCTCAATCTGCGGCATGCCGCGCGGAGCCGGCGGAATGCCCATCAGGTCGAACTGGCCGAGCAGCTTGTTGTCGGCTGCCATCTCGCGCTCACCCTGGAAGACCCGGATGGTGACCGCGTTCTGGTTGTCCTCGGCCGTCGAGAAGGTCTGGCTCTTCTTGGTCGGGATCGTGGTGTTGCGGTCGATGAGCCGCGTGAACACGCCGCCCAGCGTCTCGATGCCGAGCGAGAGCGGGGTCACGTCGAGGAGCAGCACGTCCTTGACGTCGCCCTGGAGCACGCCGGCCTGGACCGCGGCGCCGATGGCCACGACCTCGTCCGGATTCACGCCCTTGTGTGGCTCCTTGCCGAAGAACGACTTCACCACTTCCTGGATCTTCGGCATGCGGATCATGCCGCCGACGAGCACGACCTCGTCGATCTCGGACGCGGAGACGCCGGCATCCTTGAGCGCCTTGCGGCAGGGTTCGATCGTGCGCTGCACCAGGTCGTCGACGAGGGACTCGAACTTGGCGCGGCTGAGCTTGAGCGCGAGATGCTTCGGCCCGGTGGCGTCGGCGGTGATGTAGGGCAGGTTGATCTCGGTCTGCGTCGCCGAGGACAGCTCGATCTTCGCCTTCTCGGCGGCTTCCTTGAGGCGCTGAAGGGCGAGCTTGTCCTTGGTCAGGTCGATGCCCTGCTCCTTCTTGAACTCGGCGGTCAGGTACTCGACCACGCGGTTGTCGAAGTCCTCGCCACCGAGGAAGGTGTCGCCGTTGGTCGACTTCACCTCGAACACGCCGTCGCCGATCTCGAGGATCGACACGTCGAAGGTGCCGCCGCCGAGGTCGTAGACCGCGATGGTGCCGGCCTTCTTCTTGTCGAGGCCGTAGGCGAGCGCGGCCGCGGTCGGCTCGTTGATGATGCGCAGCACCTCGAGGCCGGCGATCCTGCCGGCATCCTTGGTCGCCTGGCGCTGGGCGTCGTTGAAGTAGGCGGGCACCGTGATGACGGCCTGCGTCACCGGCTGGCCGAGATGAGCCTCCGCGGTCTCCTTCATCTTCTGCAGCGTGAAGGCGGAGATCTGCGAGGGCGAGTACTTCTTGCCGTCGGCCTCGACCCAGGCGTCGCCGTTGTCGCCGCGGGCGATCGTGTAGGGCACGAAACCCTTGTCCTTTTGCGTCATCGGATCGTCGTAGGTGCGTCCGACCAGGCGCTTGATGGCGAAGAAGGTGCGGTCAGGGTTGGTGACAGCCTGGCGCTTGGCCGGCTGACCGACGAGGCGCTCGCCGTCGTCGGTGAAGGCGACGATGGACGGCGTGGTGCGGGCGCCTTCCGCGTTCTCGATGACCTTGGGCTGCGAGCCCTCCATCACGGCCACGCACGAATTGGTGGTGCCGAGGTCGATGCCGATGACTTTACCCATGGTGGGATCCCTTATGTTGGTTGCGATCAAGCAGACCGCCGAGCCCCGAAGCAGCTCGGCCCATGGCGGTGTGGTGCTGGAAGATGTGGAGACGGAACCGGGGCCGGAACAGGGGCCGCGAACGGCTCCGATCCCACGCTTAATCCCGCGTCTCGCCGGATATAAGAAGGGCGATGCAGGCTCGCAAGGCAAAGCCGCCTCCGAGATGCGCGATCGCGCCAAGTGCTTGCGCCGTCACGCGGAACGCGGCCGGCCGGTGGGTTTCGAGTTCGTTTCGCCCGTGCATTGCATCGCTATGGAGCCGACTCGCCTCCAGGACTTGCTCGAACGCCGTCCCGCCGGCCTGCATTTTGTTGCGCCACGGCCACGCCTCCGCCACCGAAGCCGTGTTAACGCTTCGTAAAGAGCGTCCAGCATGGTGCGAGGCCGGCATCGCGCGGGCCACCTGCCGCCGTACCGAAAGACCCGATGCGTCCGACCCGCAGCCCCGTCATCCCGTTTCTCGCGGTTCCCTGCTTCGCGCTCGCGGCCCTGATGCCCGGCGAAGCCTCGGCCCAAAACTTCTTCGAGGAGCTGTTCGGGATCGGCCGCGCAGCGAAACCTCCGGTGCCGCCGCGCGGGGTCCCGGCGGGTCCGCCCGCCGCACCGATCCCCGGCACGCCGCTTCCCGACGATCCCGCGGCCTCCGTGCCCGAGGCACCGCGCCCGGTCGTCCCCTCGCGCCCCGTGGTGCTGAAGGCCCCATCGGAAGATGGGCTGGTCGGCCAGGAGCTGATGCTCAACGGCTTGAGCGGCAGCCTCAAGCTCGAGCGCGCCGGCTCGGGTTTGTCCGCGCGGATCACGCTGCCGGGCACCAAAGTCTCGCAGCCGACGGAGACCTGCAAGGTGCCGCTCGGCGGCGGAGGCACAATCACCCTGACCTCGGAGGGCCGGCCGGAAGGTGTACCCCGTTATGAGGCGGCGGCTGCGGAGTGCCCGTTGCGGTTCGACGTGACGGAAGGCGGCGTGCTGGTATCGAGCCTCGGGCCGACGCCAGTCTGCACGTTCTCCGCCCAGGATTGCGCCACCACCCCCGTCGGCCTGTGGGGGCCGGCCGCGGCCACCCTGATCCCCCGCTCCTCCGAGTTCGACTCGGCCCGGGGCGTCGCCGACAAGGCGGTGCGAGAGAACTACAAGCTGATGACCCAGCGGGCGCGGCGCGAGGACGTCCGCCCGATCGTGACGGAGCAGGCCGCGTTCTCCTCGGACCGCGAGCAGCTCTGCCGTACCTATGCGCGCGAAGGCGCCCACGGCTTCTGCCATCTCCGAGTCACCGAGAACCGCGCCCTCGCCCTGGCGACGCGCCTCGGCGTCAACGTCACCGCGGCCACCGCACCCGCTGCGCCTCCTCGCCCACGGCGGAAGCCGCCCGTAGAAGGCATGAACCCGGACGGCGGCGCTGCCGCCTTGCCGCAAGGCGAGTAGAAGATGTCATCGCTGGCAAGAAGCCCCCTCCCCTGCTCCGAGCGGGAGTGGGAGGCCTTGCATCATCGCGATAGTGAAGAGGCAAGGCTTAGCGTCGTGCCTGCTTAAAACACGAAAAAGCCGGCTCGCGTTGGGCGAGCCGGCTGATGTGGGATATGATGTTTGGTTGCGGGGACAGGATTTGAACCTGTGACCTTCAGGTTATGAGCCTGACGAGCTACCGGGCTGCTCCACCCCGCGCCAGGGTGATCGAGTGTCGTGTTGAGGGGATGTGTTGGC
>NZ_VRUX01000374.1:0-4217 GCF_008039885.1 Methylobacterium sp. WL103 | reverse complement strand
CCTCGTCGCCCGCGGCGTCCGCCGCCTCGTCGTCGCCGGCGGCGAGACCTCCGGGGCGGTGGTCGACCACCTCGGGCTGAAGGCCTTCCTGCTCGGGCCCGAGATCGCCGCCGGCGTGCCGGTTCTGCGCACCGCCGGCGGCGACCCGATGCTGCTGGCGCTGAAGTCCGGCAACTTCGGCGGTCGCGACTTCTTCCTGCGCGCCCTCGACCTGATGCGGTGAGCGGGGTTCTCTTACCGGCTGCCCGTTTCACCACCGTCGTTCCAGGGCTGCGAAGCAGAGCCCGGAACCCAGAGCCGCCGAGGCGGCAAGGTCCGGCACCGCCGGCGGTTCTGGATTCCAGGCTCGCCCATGGCGCCCCGGAATGACGGTGGTGAAACGGCTGGCCGGAGGATCGGCGCACCCAATCCCATCGTCAGCCCACCGCCCAAGGAGCTTCCCATGCACGCCCTGATCCTCGGCGCCGCCGGCATGATCGGCCGCCGCCTCACCAAGGCCCTGGTCGCATCGGGCACCGTCGGCGACCACCCGCTCGACGCGCTCACCCTGATCGACGTGGTCCAGCCCGACGCGCCCGCGGGTTTTGCCGGCACCGTCCGCACCGAGGCCGCCGACCTCACCGCGCCGGGGGCGGCGGACGCGGCGATCGCCGGGCGCCCGGGCATCGTGTTCCACCTTGCAGCCGTGGTCTCGGGCGAGGCGGAGGCGAACCTCGAGCTCGGCTACCGGGTCAACCTCGACGGCACCCGCCTGCTGCTCGACGCGATCCGCCGCGCGCATGCGGCGGACGGCTACCGGCCGAAGGTGGTGTTCACCTCCTCGCTCGCGGTGTTCGGGCCGCCGCTGCCGCCGGTGATCGGCGACGACTGGATCGTCACGCCGGCCTCCTCCTACGGCACCCAGAAGGCGATGGGCGAATTGCTGCTCGCCGACTATTCCCGCCGCGGCTTCCTCGACGGCATCTCCTTACGGCTTCCGACGATCTGCGTGCGCCCGGGCAAGCCGAACAAGGCGGCGTCCGGCTTCTTCTCCGGCATCATCCGCGAGCCGCTGGCCGGCCGGCCGGCGATCCTGCCGGTGCCGGACACCGTGCGGCACTGGTTCGCCAGCCCCTCAGCCGCCACCGGCTTCCTGCTCCACGCGGCCGGGCTCGACTTCGGCCGCCTCGGCCTGCGCCGGTCGCTGACGCTGCCGGGCGTGTCGGCCACCGTGGCGGAGGAGATCGAGGCCTTGCGCAAGGTCGGCGGCGACAAGGCGGTCGCCCTGATCCGCCGCGAGCCCGACGACGCGGTCGCGCGCATCATCGAGACCTGGCCCGAAGCCTTCGCCACCGACCGCGCGCACGCGCTCGGCTTCACCGCCGACGCCTCGTTCGACGCGATCGTCGCCGAGCACGTCGCGGAATTCCACGCCGGGGCGTGAGCCCGCATTATAAACCTATGTGACATTTCGTCGGGCGCGGTCGAACCGGGCGGGCGGCGCGTTAGAACGGGTCGAGCCCCCGGGAAACGCATCTTGTATAAACCCATCGAAGACTACGCCGTCATCGGCGACACCCACTCGACCGCGCTGATCGCCCGCGACGGCTCGGTCGACTGGCTGTGCTGGCCGCGGCACGACTCCCCGGCCCTGTTCCTCGCGCTGCTGGACGACGACAAGGGCGGCTCCTGCCGCATCGCGTTCGAGGGCCTGCGCTCGACTTCGCGGCGCTACCTGCCCGAGACCAACGTGCTGGAGACGACCTTCGTCACCGAGACCGGCAGCGCCCGGCTCGTCGACGTGATGCCGGTCAACCCGCCGACCCCCGAGCCCGAGGAGGGCCCCGACGGCGAGGGCGAGAGCCGGCTCGTCCGCCTGCTCACCTGCCTCGACGGCCACGTCGCCGGGCGCTTCACCGTGCGCCCGACCTTCGACTACGCTCGCTGCGACGGCATCCCAATCGCCGACGGCGCCACGGTGCTGTTCGAGGCCGGCAAGCAGCGGCTGCGCGTCAACGCCGCGCCGGAGCCGAGCCTCGACGGCGCGATCGCCGAGAGCCGGTTCGCCCTCGGTGCGGGGGAGACCGCCTACCTCGTGCTCACCCACGGCGAGGACGGCGAGCGCGCCGCGATCGACGACTTCGCCGGCGCCGAGAGCCGCGCCGAGGCCACCATCGACTACTGGCGGCGCTGGAGCGACCGCTGCACCTATCACGGCCCCTATCGCGACGCGGTCCTGCGCTCGGCGCTCTGCCTCAAGCTGCTGACCTACTCGCCGACCGGCGCCATCGTCGCAGCCGCCACGGCCGGCCTGCCCGAGGCGGTGCCGGGCAACCGCAACTACGACTACCGCTTCACCTGGATGCGGGACGCGACCTTCACGGTCACCGCCTTCGTCATGCTCGGCTACGTCCGCGAGGCCTCCGAGTTCCTGCGCTTCCTGCGCGAGGCGGACGGGAGCTTCGGCCGCGACACGAAGCTGCTCTACGGCATCGCCGAGGCGATGCCGCCGGAGGAGGAGCTCGACCACCTCTCGGGCTGGCGCGACGTCGGGCCGCCGCTCGTCGGCAACGCCGCCGAGGGCCAGGACCAGCACGACATCTACGGCGAGCTGATCCGGGCGCTGTGCGTCTTCCTCGAAGCGGTCGACTACGACCCGCCGGAGAAGGTCAACGATCGCCTGCCGGAGGTGCTCGACAACCTCACCCGCCGCGCCATCGCCTGCCGCGACGCGGCCGACGACGGCATCTGGGAGCTGCGCACCGGCCCGCGCCAGCAACTCCACACCAAGGCGATGCTGTGGGTGGCGCTGAACGACGCCGCCCGGATCGGCCGCAACATCGAGGGCGTCGCGCCGGAGAAGATCGAGACCTGGGAGCGGATCGCCGCCGAGATCCGTGCCGACTACCTGGAGAAGGCCTGGAACGAGGAGCGCCAGGCCTTCACCGGCGCCTACGGCTCGCACCACCTCGACGCGGCGGTGCTGCGCGCGGCCCTGTTCGGGGCGATCGACCCGAGCGACCCGCGCCTGCGCAAGACGCTCGCCGCGATCGAGGACGAGCTCGGCGTCGGCGACCTGATCTACCGCTATCGGATGGACGACGGGCTCGCCGGAGACGAGGGCACGTTCACGGCCTGCGCGTTCTGGCGCGTCGGATGCTTGGCGCTGGACGGCCGCACCGGCGAGGCCAAGGCCGCGTTCGAGCGCCTGCTGGCACGGGGCAACGACGTCGGCCTGTTCGCCGAGATGATCGACCCGAAGACCGGCGAGCAGCGCGGCAACACCCCCCAGGGCTTCTCGCACATGGCGCTGATCAACGCGGCCCTCCGCCTGCAGGACACGATCGGCCGTTTTGGGCTTCCCGAAGAGGGCTGCGCCGCGGTGAAGGCGGCGGCGGAATAGGCTTACAAACTGGGCTTGCGACCGGCCGCCCCCTCTTTCCTCCCCCTTTGCGGGGAGGGAAGCGCGCATGTCCATCACCGCCCACTCGATCCGAACCCGCCACCACCCCGCCCGGACGCCGTCTCGTCCGCCTCGAAGACCACCAAGCGCGGCCGTGCGACGCGCGTAAAAACCAGTTGCGCGATGCGGTCCCCCGGCGCGATCTGGATCGGGTCGCCCGTCGGGTTGCGGTTCCAGGCCGAAACCATTAGCGGGCCCTCGTAGTCGGCGTCGATCACCCCGGTGCCGTTGCCGAGCACCAGGCCGGCGCGATGGCCGAGGCCGGACCGGGGAACGACGAGTCCGCACCAGTCGGGATCGCGGATCAGCACGGCGAAGCCCGCGGGGATCAGCACCGGGGCGGCCTGCGGCGCGAGGTCGAGGGGCGCGTCGAGGCAGGCGTGGAGGTCGAGGCCGGCGGCCTGCGCCGAGCCCCAGCGGGGAAAGCCCCAGCCCGCCAGCCGCGGATCGAGCCCGCGGATGCCGACCTCGGGGAGCCCGGCGCTCACGGACGACGCTCGGTCATGGCGGCCCTTTTCGTTTGCACGGCGGTCGGTCAGACGAACGCGCCGATACCGTTCCCCGGACGGCGAGACAAGGAGGCCGGCATGGCGCGCTGGATCGCGGGACTCGACGGCTGCCGCGGCGCCTGGGCGGGGCTGCTGCTCGACCTCGACGACCCAGGCCGCCACCGGGCGGCCCTGTTCGAGACCGTCGCCGCCTGCCTCGACGGACCGGAGGCGCCGGTCTCGGTCGGGATCGACGTGCCGATCGGCCTGCCCGACCGCGCGACGGC
>NZ_VRUX01000373.1:0-4221 GCF_008039885.1 Methylobacterium sp. WL103 | reverse complement strand
GGCCAGGAGGCGCGCGCCGACGAAGTCACCGCCCACCGTCGCCACCGGCAGCAGCGTGTTGATGCCCTCGCGCACGAAGCGCAGGTTGATGCAGGCAGAGAGGTTCGGCCGGCCGGAGACGGGGAAGATCACGTACCAGCCGAGGCCGGCCCATGCGACGGCCACGGCGCGCGCGGCGACGACCGCCAGGGCGCCCCAACCGGCACTCACCACCGCCGCGGCCACATCCTCGAGACCGGAGGACAGAAACAGGCCGACGACCGTGCAGAGGCCGGCGATCAGGGCCAGGGTCGTCAGACGTTTCATGATCCTCTTTCAAGCTCGGGGGTGGCTTGATGCTGGATTCTCGCCGCGATTTCGACCGAAAAAGACCGCTGCGGACGAGGAGTAAGGCTCAAGTTGCAGCAACGATCGGCAATGTCTATCACCCGATAGACACAGTGCGGACCAAAGCGGCACCAGGGGTTTTCACCCCGAGCAGACCGCCCGCACGGCGCATCACGAAGGGATCACCATGGACCGCGACGCTTCCCACTCGGCCGGAGAGGCCGTGCTCGACGACGCCCGCGCCGACGGCTTCGTCAGCAGGGAACCCGGAATCCCCGCGCCGCACTCGCCTGTGATGGCGTGGAACGAGTGGGACCCGCTCGAAGAGGTGATCGTCGGATCCCTCGACGGCGCCACGATCCCGACGCACCACCTGACCGTGATCTTCAACCTGCCGCGGGCGGCGCAGCCGTTCTACCGCTTCGCCTCGGGCTTCCGCTACCCGGGCTTTATGAAGAAGCTCGCGCAGAAAGAGCTCGACAACTTCATCCGCATCCTCGCCGGCGAGGGCGTGAAGATCCGCCGCCCGGACACCATCGACTTCTCGAAGAAGTACCGCGCGCCGCGCTGGTCGTCCCGCGGCTTTTGCGTCGCCTGCCCGCGCGACCCGTACCTCGTGATCGGCGACGAGATCATCGAGAGCCCGATGTGCTGGCGCTCGCGCTACTTCGAGGGTGACGCCTACCGCTCGCTGTTCAAGGAATACTTCCGCGCCGGCGCGCGCTGGACCTCCGCGCCGCGGCCTCAGCTCACCGACGAGCTGTACAACTACGACTACCGCGTGCCGAACCTGAAGGCCGGCGAGCCGATGCAGTTCACGGTCAACGAGTTCGAGCCGGTCTTCGACGCCGCCGACTTCGTCCGCTGCGGCCGCGACATCTTCGTCACCCGCTCCAACGTGACGAACCTGATGGGCATCGAGTGGCTGCGCCGCCACCTCGGCTCGGGCTTCCGCGTCCACGAGATCGAGAGCCGCTGCCCGCAGCCGATGCACATCGATTCGTCGTTCATGCCGCTCGCCCCGGGCAAGGTGCTGGTCAACCCGGACTACATCGACGTCGAGAAGTTGCCGGCGGTGTTGAAGAAGTGGGACGTGCTCGTCGCCCCTCGCCCCGACCCCGTCGAAGGCTTCATGAGCAAGATCTCGATGTGCTCGCCCTGGACCTCGATCAACGTGCTCGCCATCGACGAGAAGAAGATCGTCGTGGACCAGAGCCAGCCGACGCTGATCAAGGCGCTCAAGGACTGGGGCTTCGACCCGATCCCGGCGCCGTTCCTGAGCTACGGCCCGTTCGGCGGCTCGTTCCACTGCGCCACCCTCGACGTGCGCCGCCGCGGCACGCTGAAGTCGTACTTCTAGGCCTCTCGCCTCGAACGAAAACGGCCGCATCCCGGAAGGGGTGCGGCCGTTTTGGTTTGTGGTTCGGGACCCTTGAACGCGTCTCCCGGCCGAGAGCCCCCTGCCCGTCATTCCGGGGCGTCGTAGTCGAGCCCGGAATCCAGAGCCGCAGATGGCGCAATCTAGAACTCGACCTCAGGTTCTGGATTCCGGGCTCTGCTGCGCAGCCCCGGAATGACGGGGAGAGGATGGAACCGGGTTCGCGGAGCATCCGAATTGAGCGAAGACGCCGCTGGCTGCAGAAAACCTGGCCTCCATCTCTTGAGAAGACGGAAGCCAAGTCGCGGTTTATTTCAACGCGAAAACTTCTTGTACTTGATCTTCTTCGGCATCAGCGAGTCGGCGCCGAGCCGGCGCATCTTGTCGGCCTCGTAATCCGAGAAGTTGCCCTCGAACCACTCGACGTGGCTGTCGCCCTCGAAGGCGAGGATGTGGGTCGCGATGCGGTTCAGGAACCAGCGATCGTGGCTGATGATGACGGCGCAGCCGGCGTAATCCTCCAGCGCGTCCTCGAGGGCGCGCAGGGTCTCCATGTCGAGGTCGTTGGTCGGCTCGTCGAGCAGCAGCACGTTGGCGCCGCCCTTCAGCGTGCGGGCGAGGTGCACGCGGTTGCGTTCGCCGCCCGACAGCGTGCCGACCTTCTTCTGCTGGTCGCCGCCCTTGAAGGCGAAGGCCGCGCAGTAGGCGCGCGAATTAATCTCGCGCTTGTTGAAATAGATGATGTCGTTGCCGCCCGAGACCTCCTGCCAGACCGTGGCGTTGGGGTCGAGCGCGTCGCGCGACTGGTCGACGTAGCCGAGCTTCACCGTCGTGCCGACGGAGATGTCGCCGCCGTCCGGCTTCTCCTGGCCGGTGATCATCTTGAACAGCGTCGTCTTGCCGGCGCCGTTCGGGCCGATCACGCCGACGATGCCGCCCGGCGGCAGCTTGAACGACAGGTCCTCGATCAGCAGGCGGTCGCCGAAGGCCTTGTTGAGGTGGTCGAACTCGATGACGTTGTTGCCCAGCCGCTCGTCGATCGGGATTACGATCTGCGCCGCCGCGTCGACCTTGTTGTTCTGCTTGGCGACCAGCTCCTCGTAGCGCGTGATACGCGCCTTCGACTTGGACTGGCGCGCCTTCGGCGAGGCGGAGATCCATTCCTGCTCGCGGGCGATCGAGCGCTGGCGCGCCATGTCCTCGCGGCCCTCCTGCTGCAGGCGCTTCTGCTTCTGCACCAGCCAGGCCGAATAGTTGCCCTCGTAGGGGATGCCCTTGGTGCGATCGAGCTCGAGGATCCAGCTGGTGACGTTGTCGAGGAAGTAGCGATCGTGGGTCACGATCAGGATCGCGCCCGGGTAGTTCTTGAGGTGGCCTTCGAGCCAGTTCACCGTCTCGGCGTCGAGGTGGTTGGTCGGCTCGTCGAGAAGCAGCAGCTCAGGCTCCCACAGCAGCAGCCGGCAGAGCGCGACGCGGCGGCGCTCGCCGCCCGACAGGGTGGCGACCGGCTGCTCGTCGCTCGGGCAGCCCAGGGCCTCCATGGCTTGGTCGACCTTGGATTCGAGTTCCCAGAGGTTCTGCGATTCGATCTCGTCCTGGAGGCGGGTCATCTCGTCCGCCGTCTCGTCGGAATAGTTCATCGCGAGCTCGTTGTAGCGGTCGAGCAGCGCCTGCTTTTCGGCGACGCCCTCCATCACGTTCTCGCGGACCGATTTGGTCGTATCGAGCTGCGGCTCCTGCGGCAGGTAGCCGACCCGCGCGCCCTGCGCGACGAAGCCCTCCCCGGTCCACTCCGTGTCGATGCCGGCCATGATCTTCAGGAGCGTCGACTTGCCCGAGCCGTTGATGCCGAGCACACCGATCTTGGCATCGGGGTAGAAGGACAGGTTGACGTTGTCCAACACCTTCTTCCCACCGGTGTAGGTCTTGGTCAGGCCTTTCATGTGGTAGATGAATTCGCGGGCCATCGCAGGCATCCTATCAGGTTCGGCGGGGCCGGCGCGGGAGGTCGCGCGGCCCGATGGCGGGTGCAGGGTCGTCCGGGCAGGCACGCGCCATGCCCGCGGCGAACCCTGCGGGGTACGGTTCTGCGGAGCGGGCGCCGCGCGCCCTCACCCGCAATCCCTGGAGATGATCCCGCTCGCGTATCAGGACGGCCGGTGCCGGGCAAGGATCGGGGGATGGATCGGGGCGTGGTGGCCGCTGTGGGACTCGAACCCACACGGGCGAAGCCCGAGGCATTTTAAGTGCCTTCCGTCTACCAATTTCGGCAAGCGGCCCTGCGATGCGCCGAAGAGGTAACCGTCGGCGCGAACGAGATCAAGTTTCTCAAGATCAAGCGTCCGGCGTCCAACCGTAGAGCCAGGCGTAGCGTTCGCGCATGCCGTCTGGGCCGAGACGACGCATCACCGCGTCGCGCACGAAGGCGGTGATGCCGCCGGCATGGTAGGTCCGGCCATTGGCGCGGGCGGCGCGCTGCACCCGGCGGACCCGGCGCCGACGGGCCCTGGCGTAGG
>NZ_VRUX01000372.1:0-4230 GCF_008039885.1 Methylobacterium sp. WL103 | reverse complement strand
GCCCCCGACAGCCTCGCCCCCGACAGCCTCGCCCCCGACAGCCTCGCCACTGACAGCCTTGCCACTGACAGCCTTGCCACTGACAGCCTTGCCGCAGGGGCGCCCGGCTTACTTGGCAAGGGGGAGGGCTCTGCCTACATTGGCTCGGCGTGCGCGGACGAACCCGCAGCGGCGGGCAGCCGGCCCACACGCCCCAGGGATTGATCGATGAACCCGAATTTTCGCAATTTTGCCTTGTGGGTCGTCATCTTCCTCCTCGTCCTGGCCCTGGTGACCCTGTTCCAGAATCCGGGCCACCGCGGCGGCGGGAGCGAGATCGCCTACAGCCAGCTTCTCAACGACGCCGACGCCGGCAAGATCCAGTCCGTGGTGATCTCGGGCCAGGACGTGTCCGGCTCGTATGTCGGCGGCGGCAGCTTCACCAGCTATGCGCCGAACGATCCCGGCCTCGTCTCGAAGCTTTCGGGCAAGGGCGTGCAGATCACCGCGCGCCCCCCGTCCGACAACACCCCCTGGTTCATCCAGCTCTTGGTCAGCTGGCTGCCGATCCTCGTCTTCATCGGCGCCTGGGTGTTCCTGTCCCGGCAGATGCAGTCGGGCGCCGGCCGCGCCATGGGCTTTGGCAAGTCCAAGGCGAAGCTGCTGAACGAGGCGCATGGGCGCGTGTCGTTCGATGACGTCGCCGGCGTGGAAGAGGCGAAGGAAGACCTGCAGGAGATCGTCGAATTCCTGCGCGATCCCCAAAAGTTCCAGCGGCTCGGCGGGCGCATCCCGCGCGGCGTGCTCCTCGTCGGCCCCCCCGGCACCGGTAAGACCCTGATCGCCCGCGCGGTGGCGGGCGAGGCCAACGTGCCGTTCTTCACCATCTCGGGCTCGGACTTCGTCGAGATGTTCGTCGGCGTCGGCGCCAGCCGCGTCCGCGACATGTTCGAGCAGGCCAAGAAGAACGCGCCCTGCATCATCTTCATCGACGAGATCGACGCGGTCGGTCGCCATCGCGGCGCGGGCCTCGGCGGCGGCAACGACGAGCGCGAGCAGACCCTCAACCAGTTGCTCGTGGAGATGGACGGCTTCGAGGCCAACGAGGGCGTGATCATCATCGCGGCGACCAACCGTCCCGACGTGCTCGACCCGGCCCTGCTGCGTCCCGGCCGGTTCGACCGCCAGATCATGGTGCCGAACCCGGACGTCACCGGCCGCGAGCGCATCCTGCGCGTCCACGTCCGCAAGGTGCCGCTGGCGCCGGACGTCGACCTCAAGGTCATCGCCCGCGGCACCCCCGGCTTCTCGGGCGCCGACCTGATGAACCTCGTCAACGAGTCGGCTCTGTTGGCCGCGCGTCGCGGCAAGCGCATCGTCACGATGCACGAGTTCGAGGACGCCAAGGACAAGGTCATGATGGGCGCCGAGCGACGCACCCTCGTCATGACCGAGGACGAGAAGCGGCTCACGGCCTACCACGAGGGCGGCCACGCCATCGTCGCCTTCAACGTGCCGGCCACCGATCCCGTCCACAAGGCGACGATCATCCCGCGCGGCCGTGCGCTCGGCATGGTCATGCAGCTGCCCGAGCGCGACAAGCTGTCGATGTCGTTCGAGCAGATGACCTCGCGGCTGGCCATCATGATGGGCGGCCGCATCGCCGAGGAGATGACTTTCGGCCCCGACAAGGTCACCTCGGGCGCGCAGTCCGACATCGAGCAGGCGACGCGGCTCGCCAAGATGATGGTCACGCGCTGGGGATTCAGCCCTGAGCTCGGCACCGTCGCCTACGGCGACAACAACGACGAGGTCTTCCTCGGCATGTCGATGGGCCGCCAGCAGACGGTGTCCGAGTCGACGGCCCAGAAGATCGACGCGGAGGTCCGCCGCCTCGTCGAGACCGGCCTGGAGGAGGCCCGTCGCATCCTCGCCGACAGGAAGGACGACCTCGAGGCGCTGGCGCAAGGGCTGCTCGAATACGAGACGCTGTCCGGCGACGAGATCAAGAACCTGCTGAAGGGCCGTCCCCCGGTCCGCGACGGCGGCGACGTGCCGCCGACCCCGGCCCGCGGCTCTTCGGTGCCCTCCGCCGGTCGCGGCCGGCCGAAGGAGAGCGACGGCGGACTGGAGCCTCAGCCGCAGGGCTGATCGGTCTGATCTGTCGGCCAACGAAGAGGGCGCCATTGCGGCGCCCTTTTCTTTGGGCGGTTAGCTCATTCGATGGATGAGGGCGCGCGGGTCCCCTGTCGCGTCCGGGAGAGGGGGCCGGTCGGCGCCACGCTGCGGAGCAGCGATGAGACAAGCTGCGCGATGACGGCGTCGATTCACTGTAACGGGACGCGATCTGCGCTCGCCGCGCGATCGATGATAGGTTGACCGAAAGGTCGCGCGCCCGAGGGGACGGAGAGTTTCGTGAGAAAGTATTTCGGCACCGACGGCATTCGCGGCCGGGCCAACGGGGTGATCACGCCGGAGCTGGCGCTGAAGGTCGGCCAGGCGGCGGGGCTGGTGTTCCAGCGCGGCGACCATCGCCACCGCGTCGTGATCGGCAAGGACACGCGGCTCTCGGGCTACATGATCGAGACCGCGCTGATCGCCGGCTTCACCTCCGTCGGCATGGACGTGCTGCAGCTCGGGCCGATGCCGACCCCGGCGGTGGCCATGCTGACCCGCTCGATGCGCGCCGACATCGGCGTGATGATCTCGGCCTCGCACAACCCGTTCGAGGACAACGGCATCAAGCTGTTCGGGCCCGACGGATTCAAGCTCAACGACGCGATCGAGCGCGAGATCGAGGCGCTGATCGACAGCGAGCTGCACACCAAGCTCGCCGGCTCGATGTCGCTCGGCCGGGCCAAGCGCATCGAGAGCGTGCACGCCCGCTACATCGAGTTCGCCAAGCGCTCGCTGCCGCGCAACGTGACGCTGGACGGCCTGCGCATCGTGGTCGACTGCGCCAACGGCGCCGCCTACCGCGTCGCCCCCGAGACCCTGTGGGAGCTCGGCGCCGAGGTGATCGCCATCGGCGTCGAGCCCGACGGCTTCAACATCAACCGCGACGTCGGCTCGACGGCGCCGGCCGCCCTCGTCGCCAAGGTCCGGGAGCTGCGCGCCGACATCGGCATCGCGCTGGACGGCGACGCCGACCGGGTGCTGATCGTGGACGAGAAGGGCCAGGTCGTCGACGGCGACCAGCTCATGGCGGTCGTCGCCCGCTCGTGGAAGGAGGACGACCTCCTGACCCAGCCGGGCATCGTGGCCACGATCATGTCCAACCTCGGCCTGGAGCGCTACCTCGGCGGGATCGGCCTCTCGCTCGCGCGCACGGCGGTGGGCGACCGCTACGTGCTGGAGCACATGCGCGAGCACGGCTACAACCTCGGCGGCGAGCAATCCGGCCACATCATCATGTCGGACTACGCCACCACCGGCGACGGGCTGGTTGCCGCGTTGCAGGTGCTGAGCGTGGTCCAGCGCAGCGAAAAGCCGGTGAGCGAGGTCTGCCACTGCTTCGATCCGCTGCCGCAGATTCTGAAGAACGTGCGCTACCGCTCGGGCGAGCCCCTGCGCGCCGACAGCGTCGTGACGGCGATCGAGCACGCCCGCGAGCGCCTGGGCAACGGCGGCCGCCTCGTCATCCGCCCCTCCGGCACCGAGCCGGTGATCCGCGTGATGGCCGAGGGCGACGACCGCGGCCTCGTCAACGACGTCGTGGACGAGGTCGTGGATGCGGTGACGCGCGCCGCCGCCTGAGCCGGTCGGCTTGCGCGCATCCCCTCTCCCCGCAGGCGGGGAGAGGGCTTGGCCGACCTCGTCGTCGGCCAAGCGAGGCGGTAGCCGAAGGTGAGGAGGCTTGGCCGAAGGAGGCTCGTCCGTTGGCACCCCCTCGCCGCCGCTACGGCCTTGCCTTCGCTTCCCGCACGGGCGGCGAGGTCCGTGCGGGCCTCTCGCCGCCCGCGGGGAGAGGGGGCTCTCGGTCGACGAAGCGCACCCTTCGCGATCGAGCTTGAGAATGAACGTTCATTGACTTGGGAATGAACGTTCATTATACCGGCTTGGTACGCAGGAGTCCGCCATGGGCGTTTCCGTTTCCGACAGCCGGTTCGACCTCGCGCCCCGCCTCGCGGAGCTTCGCGCCGTCGCGACCCCGGCCAATCTCGCGGTCGCCGCGCTCCTCGGCCTCGGCTGGGTCGCGCTGATCGGCTGGACCGGGGCCGGCCCCGCCGGCTGGCAGGCGCGGTCCTGCGC
>NZ_VRUX01000371.1:0-4235 GCF_008039885.1 Methylobacterium sp. WL103 | reverse complement strand
ATGTCGCGGCCGGCCCGGCCGCGGCAACGCCCTGCCCAACACCCCTTCCGACGCCGCCGTCTCGGAGGTCGCGCCCCTGCGCACGCTCCGCGGCCTGAGCGGCCTCGACATCCGGATCTGAGGAGGCCCACCGATGACCAGCGGCATTTCCAGCCTGACGAGCGCGGCCGCGTCGAGCGCTGCCGGCAAGACCGCCGACAGCGCGACGCTGGCGAGCAACTTCACGCAGTTCCTGACCCTGCTGACGACGCAGCTCAAGAACCAAAACCCGCTCGACCCGATGGACACCAACCAGTTCACGCAACAGCTGGTGCAGTTCGCCCAGGTGGAGCAGCAGCTGAAGGGCAACGACCGCCTCGACAGCATCCTGGCCAACAGCAAGGCGGCGAGCTCCGCTTCCGCCACGAGCTACATCGGCAAGACCGTCACCACCGACGGCACCACCGCAGACCTCAAGGACGGCTCGGCGACCTGGAACCTGACGCCGGCGCGCGACGCGACCAAGGCGGTGGTGACCATCTCCGATTCAAAGGGAAACGTCGTCGGCACGCAGACGACGTCGCTCGCCGCCGGCAGCCAGACCTTCTCGTGGAACGGCAAGAACTCGTCCGGCCTCGCGGCGCCGGAGGGTACCTACACGATCAAGGTCTCGGCCTCGGACGCCACCGGCGCCACGGTGCAGGTCGCCACGGCGACGAGCGGCAGCGTCGACAAGGTCGACCTCAGCGGCGCGAGCCCGGTTCTGATCATCGGCACCTCGCGCGTGCCCCTGTCCAGCGTCACCGGAATCGGGTTGTCCACAACCTCGAGCTGACGAATCACTTCCGAGTGATCCGCTTCAACATGTTTTAAGCTCGCGCAAGTAGGTTGGTGTCTCGACAGGTCAGTCGAGTTGTAGAGCGTACCATGACCGAACCGCACCGCCCGAGAGTGAAATACGTGATCGGGCCAGATGGAAGTCCACTGACGATCGCCGACCTGCCGCCTACGAGCACCCGTCGATGGGTGATCCGCCGGAAGGCGGAAGTGGTCGCCGCCGTTCGCGGCGGCCTCCTGAGCCTGGAAGAGGCCTGCCAGCGCTACACCCTCACCACCGAGGAGTTCCTGAGCTGGCAGTTCTCGATCGACCAGCACGGCCTTGCCGGCCTGCGCACCACGCGCATCCAGCATTACCGCCACTGACTCGACCCCGTGCCCCGTCCGACGCGGTCCAGTCCGCGCGGTCGACGCCGGTTTCACGCGAAGCCGTATCCGCCACCCCGCGGATGCGGCTTCGCTGCGTTCCGGGCTTCGCGTGGGACCAAGCCCTCCACTTCGTTAACCACACGCTAACCACGGCCTGGGCAAATTCTGCCGGGTGGCGCCGTCGTCGGCGCCCCCCAGGGGTGGGTGCGTAACAGCCGTGAAGCCGGTTCTCGATCTCGTCACCAAGCTCGGACCGGCGCGCCTCGCGGCGATGGCCGCGGTGACGCTGACGCTGATCGGCTTCTTCGCCTTCGTCATCCTGCGGGTCTCGCGCCCCGACATGGGCGTGCTGTTCGCCGACCTCTCGGCCTCGGACGCGGCCGCGGTCGTGCGCGACCTGGACGCCCGCGGCATCCGCTACGAGACCAAGGGCGACACCGGCCAGACCGTTCTGGCGCCGCGCGCCGACCTCCCGCGCCTGCGCATGGACCTCGCCGGCAAGGGCCTGCCGAGCCAGGCCGGCGTCGGCTACGAAATCTTCGACAAGGGCGACGCCTTCTCCTCGACCAACTTCGTCCAGAACGTGAATCACCTGCGCGCCCTCGAAGGCGAGCTGTCGCGCTCGATCCGGGCGATCGGCCGGGTCCAGGCCGCCCGCGTCCACCTCGTCATGCCCGAGCGGCGCCTGTTCGAGCGCGACCGCGAGCAGCCGAGCGCCGCCATCGTCCTGAAGCTGATGGGCGACCTCGACGCGGGCCAGGTCCGCGCGATCCGGCACCTGGCGGCCTCCGCGGTCGAGGGCCTGAAGCCCGAGCGCGTCTCGATCGTCGACGAGCGCGGCCGGCTGCTGGCCGACGGCGCCCGGGGCGAGCAGGGCGAGGCCGGCGCCTTCGAGGAGAAGCAGACCGGCCTCGAGCGCCGCCTGCGCTCGCAGATCGAGGAGATCGTCGCCGGCATCGTCGGGCCGGGCCGGGCCCGCGTGCAGGTCTCGGCCGAGCTCGACCTGAACCGCGTCGAGAGCCGGTCTGAGACCTTCGACCCGGAGAGCCGGGTCGTGCGCTCCAGCCAGACCCGCACCGAGGCCTCGCAGACCGCCAACTCCGAGGGCTCGGTCAGCGTCGGCAACGAGCTGCCGGGCGCGAACCAGGACAAGGCGCCGGCGCCCAAGGATTCCTCGAACAAGAACGAGGAGACCACCAACTACGAGATCTCCAAGGTCACCCGGACCGAGGTGGTCGAGGGCGGCCGGGTGAAGCGCCTCTCGGTGGCGGTGCTGGTCGACGGCGCCTACGTGGCGGGGGCCGACGGCAAGGTCGCCTACCAGCCCCGCCCCGCCGCCGAGATCGAGCGGATCGCCGCCCTGGTGCGCAGCACCGTCGGGTTCGACAAGGCGCGCGGCGACCAGATCGAGGTGGTGAACCTGCGCTTCGCCGAGGCGCCGGCGCCCGCCGACTTCGTCGAGCCGACGCTGGTCCAGTCGCTGCTCAGCCCGAGCAAGGAAGACGTGCTGCGGATTGTGGAGCTGGGCGTGCTCGCGCTGCTCACCCTGATCGTGCTGATGGCGGTGGTGCGCCCGCTCCTGCGCCGCGTGCTCGCCTCCGACCCGTCGGCGACGCCGATGATCACGGTGGTGGCCGGCGCAGGGATCGAGGCCGCCGCCGACGGCACCATCCTGGTGCCCGAGAGCAAGACCGCCAAGCTCATGGAGTTCGCCAAGATCAACGGGCAGATCCAAGCCGACACGGTGCAGCGTGTGGTCGACATGGTCCGCGCCAGCCCGTCCGAGACTGTGGAGGTCCTGCGCAACTGGATCCAGGAGACGCCGTAGGCGGTGTGGTTCGAGCGAAGATTTCGGTGGCTTGAGGAGAGAACGGAACGATGGCGGCGGGTACGGGACTGGGTCAGAGCTTGCAGGATCTCGGCGGGACGACGTTCGCGTCGATGCCCGGGCCCCAGCGTGCCGCCGCCTTGCTGCTGCTCCTCGGCGAGGCCGAGGGCGCGCCGATCTGGCAGCGCCTGGAAGAGGACGAGATCAAGACGGTCTCGCACGCCATGGTCCAACTCGGATCGCTCGAGGCCGAGACCGTCGAGAAGCTGATCATCGACTTCGTCTCGCGCCTCTCCAGCGGCGGCGGCATCACCTCGAACTTCGAGCGCACCGAATCGCTGCTGCTGAAGATCTTTCCCACCGAGCAGGTCTCGTTGATCATGGCCGAGATCAAGGGCGCCTCGGGTAAACGCGTCTGGGCCTCGATCGCCCAGGTCGACCCCGAGATCCTCGCCGCGTTCCTGCGCAACGAGTACCCGCAGACCGTGGCCGTCGTGCTGTCCAAGGTGCGCTCCGACTACGCGGCCAAGGTGCTCACCCTGCTGCCGGAGGAGTTCGCCATCGACGTGCTCAACCGGATGCTGCGGATGGAGACGGTGCAGAAGGAGGCGCTGCGCCACATCGAGGAGACGCTGCGGGTCGAGTTCGTCGCCACCATCGCGCAATCCGCCCGCCGCGACGCGCACGAGATGATGGCCGACGTGTTCAACGCCTTCGACCGCCAGACGGAAAGCCGCTTCCTTGCCGCCCTCGACCAGGGCAACCGCGGCTCGGCCAAGCGCATCCGCGAGTTGATGTTCACCTTCGAGGACCTGCTCAAGCTCGATCCCGGCAGCGTCCAGACGCTGATGCGCTCGGTCGACAACGAGACCCTGTGCCGGGCGCTAAAGGGCGCCGACGAGCGCGTGCGCGGCTTCTTCCTGGCGCAGATGTCGACGCGCGCCGCCAAGAACCTCACCGACGAGATGGGCTCGATCGGCCCGATCCGCCTCAAGGAGGTGGACGAGGCCCAGGCCAAGATGACCGAGCTGGCCAAGGACCTCGCCGACAAGGGTGAGATCATGATCGCCAAGAACAGTGCCGAAGAGGAGCTGGTCTATTGAACGCCCGATCCAGCGCGACCACGACGCCGTTCCTGTTCGAGACCGACTTCCGCCGGCCGCAGCCGAGCCGCGAGAGCATGCGCGCGGCCGAGGCCGCCGACGAGGCCGCTTCCCAGGCC
>NZ_VRUX01000370.1:0-4240 GCF_008039885.1 Methylobacterium sp. WL103 | reverse complement strand
GGCTGCCTGCCCTCGCGGGGCGGGGAGGGCCTGCCGCGTACCCTGCTCGAGGCCGCCGCCTGCGGCCGGGCGCTCGTGACCACCGACGTGCCGGGCTGCCGCGCCCTGGTGCGCGACGGCGTCGAGGGCCTTGTCGTCCCCCCGGACGACGCGCCGGCCCTGGCCGCGGCCCTGGTGCGCCTTGCCCGCGACCCGGCCCTCGTCGCGGGTCTCGGCGCCGCGGCCCGCCGACGGGTCGTCGAGGACGGGTTCTCGGAGGCCGCGGTGTCCGCGGCCGTCTCCGGCCTCTACCGCGAGCTGCTGGGCTCATGATCGCGAGCAAAGACGCCGACGCCTTCATCCGCGCCAACACCCGCCTGCTGCCGGTGGCGCATGCGCCGGAGTTGGTGATCCACGTCGCCGACGAGGCGACGGAGCTGTGGCAGAAGACCGAGGACGAACTGGCCGAGATCGGCCTGCCGCCGCCGTTCTGGGCCTTCGCCTGGGCCGGCGGCCAGGCACTCGCCCGCTACCTCCTCGACAACCCAGAGGTCGTCGCCGGGCGGCGCGTGCTCGACTTCGCCTCCGGTTCCGGCCTGGTGGCGATCGCCGCGGCGAAGTCCGGCGCCGCCTCGGTGCTCGCCAGCGACCTCGACCCCTTCGCCATCGCCGCGATCCCGCTCAACGCCGCCGCCAACGGCGTCGCCGGCCGGATCACCGCGACGGCGGCCGACCTGGTCGGCACCGTGCCCGACGTCGACCTCGTGCTCGCCGCCGACATCTTCTACGAGCGCGACCTCGCCGCCGCGGTGGGCGGCTGGCTCGGGCGCCTGCACGCTGCCGGCACCACGGTGCTGCTCGGCGATCCCGGCCGCAGCTACCTGCCGCGCGCCCGCCTCGAGGCGATCGCCAGCTACGCCGTGCCGGTGACGCGGGCGCTGGAGGATGCCGAGATCAAGCAGAGCCACGTCTGGCGGTTCGTCGGGTGATCCGGTGGGCGCCGCCGCCGGGTCGCGTTGGCAGAAGGCAACCGGCGCCACCTCGAGTAGTATTCGTTTGGCCGTCCAGCGGTTGTATCCGTGGATATGGCCACTATTGGGCGGTGAAAGAAAGCATTCACGTGATCGATCGTGGTTTTTCGATCGGCGGCCAAGAAAATTGTGGGTTGATTAATGTCGGTCGGGCAATTTCCGCATCGGCCACCGGTGCGGTCTGCGGGGCATGGACCGGAAGATGAACGATCCTAACGCCTACGTGACACTGTCCGCCGGCGCCGCGATCTTCGAGGAGGGCGAGCCCGGCGCGTTCGCCTAACCTGATCGTCGCGGGGCGGGCCGCGCTCTTCCTTCGGCGCGACGGCGTCGAGGTGTCGATCGCCGAGCGCGCCGCCGGCGAGATCGTCGGCGAGATGGCGCTGCTCGATGCCGGCCCGCGCTCCGCCTCGGCGCGGGCGATCGAGGATTGCATCCTCGTCTCGGTCTCCGAGGAGCAGATCCGGCATCGCCTGCACAATGCCGACCCGATCCTGCGCCTGTGCTTCGGCGTCATCATGGCCTGCTGCCGGGATGCCGTGGCGCTGCCGAGGCCGAACGGTACGGTCGCGCCGAACGGTAGGGTCGCGCCGACGCGAGCCGCCGGCGCCCATTTTTCGCCGTCGCTGAAGGCGGATTTCGAGGCCTCGATCGACGCGATGATGACGGAGCGCGCGCTGCGCCTCGCGCTGAACCGCAACGAGTTCGAGCTGTACCTGCAGCCGATCGTCCACCTCGGGACGGAGGCGCTCGCCGGCTTCGAGGCCCTGATCCGCTGGCGCCATCCCGAGAAGGGCCTCGTGCACCCGATGGCGTTCATCCCGGTCGCGGAAGCGAGCGAACTGATCGTCGAGATCACCCAATGGGTCGTCTGCGAGGTCGGGCGGATCATGCCCGAGATCATGAGGGCGGCCCTGCAGAACCCGGCCGCCACCGACGGGCCGCTGTTCCTTTCGATCAACGTCGGCGGCCACGACCTCGCCCGGGCGAGCTTCCCCGAGATGGTCGGCGAGATGCTGCGCAGCACCGGCATCGCCCCGTCGACGCTGAAGCTCGAGATCACCGAGACCACGGTGATGCGCGATCCCGTGGGCGCCACGGAAGCGCTCAGCCAGTGCCGCGAGGCGGGCATGGGCGTCGCCATCGACGACTTCGGCACCGGCTACTCGTCGCTGAGCGACCTCTCGAAGCTGCCGATCACCACCTTGAAGGTCGATCGCGAGTTCGTGCGCGCGATGCTCACCACCCCGTCCAACCGCAAGATCATCCAGACGATCCTGCGGCTCGCCGACGAGATCGGCATCCCGGTGGTCGCCGAGGGCATCGAGGAGCCGGCCGAGGCCGACGCCCTCGCCGAGATGGGCTGCGCCTACGGCCAGGGCTACCGTTTCAGCCGCCCGGTGCCGCTCGCGGAGACCCTCGCCCTGACCAAGGCCTGGCGACTCGCGCCCTACGATGCGGCGCTGATCGTCGCGCCGTAGCCGCTCGCACCGGTCGTCGGGGCGGGCGGGGATGCGCGATTTCGCGAAGTTCGGTTAAGGATCCTCCGATACAGCGGATGCGAAGGCCGCGCCGCGCACCGGCGCTCGGAGGTTGACGGTTTTGGGCGACGACGATCCCGATCACGACCGGCAGGGCGCCGTCTCGGGCGATGCCCCCGCGGCCGGCACGCCCCCGTCGGACGGTCAGCCGCCGGCCTGGGAGATCGTACTGCCCGAAGAGGGCGCGACGGAAGATCTCGGGCTGTTCCTGGCAGAGTTCCTGATGCCGGGCGACCTCGTCGCGCTCTCGGGCGGCCTGGGCGGTGGCAAGACCACGCTCGCGCGCGCGCTGATCCGCGAATTGGCCGGCGACCCGGACCTCGAGGTTCCAAGCCCGACCTTCACCCTGATCCAGCCCTACGAGGGCCGGCTCGGCGCGATCGTCCACGCCGACCTCTACCGCCTGCGCAGCGCCGACGAGCTGGTCGAGCTCGGCTTCGACGAGATGACGGATTCCGCGATCACCCTGGTCGAGTGGCCCGAGCGGCTGCCGCCGCGCGAGGGGCCGGTGCTCTCGATCGACCTGTCGCTCCGGCCCGAGTTCGGCGAGGGCTCGCGGTTCGCGCGCATCTCCGGCACCGAGGGCATGCGCGCCCGCCTCGATCGCGCGCGCGCGGTCCGCGCGCTGCTCGCCCGCAGCGGCTGGGACGAGGCGACGCGCACCCTGATGCAGGGCGACGCGTCGTCGCGCGCCTACGAGCGCCTGACCCATCCCGACGGCCGCTCGGCGGTGCTGATGATCTCGCCGCCGCGGGCCGACGGCCCCCCGGTGCGCGACGGCAAGCCCTACAGCGCCATCGTCAAGCTCGCCGAGAGCGTCCACGCCTTCGTCGCCATCGACCGGGGGCTGCGGGCGCTGGGCTTCTCGGCGCCGCGCATCTACGGCGAGGACCTCGACACCGGCCTGCTGATCCTCGAAGACCTCGGCATCGAGCCGGTGGTCGACGCCGCCGGCCCGCGGCCCGAGCGCTACGCCGAGGCGACGCGCCTGCTGGCCAAGCTCCACGCCGTCGAGTTGCCGGGCGTGCTGCCGGTGGCCGAGGGCATCGACCACGTGCTGCCGACCTACGACGCCGGGGCGCTGCTGTTCGAAACCGAGCTGCTGCCGGACTGGTACGCCCCGGCGCTGCGCGGCGTGACGCTCTCGCCGGAGGCGCGGGCCGAGTTCGGCGCGCTGTGGGCCGAGGTTCTGGAGGGCGCCGTGCCCGCCCGCCCGACCTGGACTTTGCGGGACTACCATTCCCCCAACCTGATCTGGCTGCCCGAGCGCGACGGATTGGAGCGCATCGGCGTGATCGACTTCCAGGACGCGGTGCTCGGCCACCCGGCCTACGACGTCGCCTCGCTGCTCCAGGACGCGCGGGTCGACGCCAACGCCGAGTTCGAGCTCCGGCTGCTCGGGCTCTACGCCCGCGAGCGCCGCGCCCGCGACACGGCCTTCGACGTGCAGGGCTTCGCCACCGCCTACGCCATCCTGGCGGCGCAGCGTGCCACCAAGATCCTCGGCATCTTCGCGCGGCTGAACCTCCGCGACGGCAAGCCCGCCTACCTCGCCCACATCCCGCGGATCGAGGGCTACCTCGCCCGCAACCTCGCCCATCCGGCCCTGGCTTCGCTGCGCGATTGGCACCTGCGGCACCTGCCCGGGCTGCTCGCACCCGCCGAGCCGCCCGCCGAGCCCGCCTGAGC
>NZ_VRUX01000036.1:0-17989 GCF_008039885.1 Methylobacterium sp. WL103 | reverse complement strand
CTGCCCGCACGCAGGCTGCGGCGCTCGCCGAAGCCGTCGGCGCGCGGCTGGGCAGCCTCTGCTCGCTCGTCGCGAACCGCACGTCCGTCCCGATGGGACTTCAGGCGAGCCGCGCTGTGGCATCGCCGAAGCGCGTCCCGATCGAAGCAGGGACGATCAGCAGTTCGGCCGAGGTCACCGCCACCTTTGCGATCGGCCGATGAGCACCGCCGTGCCTGCGCCGGTGCGCCTGCTCCTCGTCGTCGCCGTGGCGCTTGTCGACCACGATGGCCGCGTGCTCGTCAGCGAGCGTCCGCCCGGCAAGCAGCTGGCGGGGCTTTGGGAGTTCCCAGGCGGCAAGGTCGAGCCGGGCGAGCGCCCCGAGGCGACGCTCATCCGCGAGCTCGCCGAGGAGATCGACATCCGCGTCGAGGAACCGTGCCTGGCGCCGCTCACCTTCGCGAGCCACGCCTACCCGGACTTCCACCTTCTGATGCCGCTCTACGTCTGCCGTCGCTGGAACGGCACGCCGCGCTCGCTCGAGGGGCAGGCGATCAAGTGGGTGCGCCCGCGCGACCTCCGCGACCTCGCCATGCCGCCGGCCGACGAGCCGCTGATCCCCTACCTGATCGACCTTCTCGGCCCCTGAGGTCTCTTAGCGGAAGCCGGCCACGCGGCGGTCGCGCTTGCGCTCGGCCGCCGGCTGATAGGCGATCTGGGCGTGGTGCGTGCAGTAGGGCAGGCCGGTGATCGAGCGCGCGCCGCAGAATCCGAATTCCGGCGTGGTCGGGTCGCCGATCGGCCAACGGCACATCGATTCCCGGAGGTCCATGATCGTCACCCGCTGCGAGGCGGCGAGCGCCACGGGCTCGGGCTTGGCGGCCGGGACGGGGAAGTCCGGTGCGAGCCGGTGCGAAAGGATCGCTACTGGCTCGGGCGCCTCGACCTCGACCACGGCGATGGCCGTCTCGATCTCGACCTCCTGGGCGGGCTTGCGCCGGGCGGCCGTCGCATCCTCGACCGGCTTCAACACGCGGCCGGACAGCCCGAGCCGGTGCACCTTGCCGATCACCGCGTTGCGGGTGACGCCGCCGAGCTGCGCCGCGATCTTGCTCGCGCTCTGGCCGTCTTCCCACAGCTGGCGCAGCAGCGTCACCCGCTCGTCCGTCCAACTCAAGATGGTATCCATGGTCTCGCCCCTCCCGATCTGAACCCGCGGGCTGCCTCGATCCCCGGCAGTGAAGGCGCGGATCGGACGCGACCTGTCCTCGCGATCCGGCCGCTCCCGAAGCTCGGGACAAGGCCGGCGCGAAGCCCGTCGTGCGCGCCGCTGGTCATGACGCCGTACCCCCCTGAGGCATCCGGCGACGCAGTCAACCTACAGGACCGTTCTCCGCCGATGCAAGGGCGCGGGAACCGGAGCGAAGGCTGTCCACCGACCAATGTCCGCACGGGAACCCAGGCGTTCCGGACGGCACGCGTGTGACCCTGGTGCACCACCTGTGGGCGTACGGTTCCATTGCCGCCGAAGGCCAGGAACGGTACTATGGCCAAGCTCGTTCGCTTGCCGTGACGGCGCTCGTCGGGCTTGGGGTTTTTTGACGATGTCGCGTCGATATGGTTGGCTGCGCGAGTGCCTCGTGCTCGCTTTTGCGGCCCAGCTTGCCGCCTGCTCCTCGGTGCCGAGGATTCCGTACACGGCCGCCGAGGCGGCGGTGGCCGGCGTGCCAGGCATCCCCGGCGCGCGCGTGTTTTCCGACGCCTCGGTCGAGACCTTCACCGAGATGGCCGCAACCCCCCAGAACAAGCGCCAGGGCTTCAGCTATCTCGCCCTGTCCGGCGGCGGCGGGGACGGCGCCTACGGGGCCGGCGTGCTCAACGGCTGGTCGGCTTCGGGCACGCGGCCGGAATTCTCGCTGGTGTCGGGCGTCAGCACGGGATCGCTGATCGCGCCGTTCGCGTTCCTCGGCACCTCGTACGATTCCTATCTCACTGACATCTACACCAGCGGCATCGCCGGTACCCTGGTGCAGAGCCCGAGCGTGGTGAACGTGCTGTTCGGCTCCGGCCTGTTCGGCGACGGGCGCCTGCGCGACCTCGTCGGCCGCTACGTCAACGCCGACCTGCTCGCGGCCATCGCCGCCGAGCACGCCAAGGGCCGCCGCCTGCTGGTGGTGACGACGAACCTCGACAGCCAGCGCGCCACGATCTGGAACATGGGCGCCATCGCCGCGAGCGGCGCGCCGAACGCGGTCGACCTGTTCCGCGACGTGCTCACCGCGTCGGCGAGCATCCCGGCGGTGTTCCCGCCCCAGCTCATCGACGTGCAGGCCGACGGGCGCGCCTTCCAGGAGCTGCATGTCGACGGCTCCGTGGTCACGCCGGTCTTCACCCTGCCGCAGGCCCTGCTGCTCCGCGACAAGCGCCTGCAAACCGGGCAGCGGGGGCGGATCTACGTCATCATCAACGGCCGCCTGGAGCCGGAATTCGACGTGACGCAGAACAACACCCTGTCGATCGTCGGGCGCTCCTTCACCACCGCGAGCCGTGCGCGCAGCCGCCAGACGTTGGCCGCAACGTACGCCTTCGCCCGCGAGAACGGCATCGGCTTCAACCTCACCTACATCCCGGAGGACGGGCCTAAGCTCGCCACGCCGGACGGCTTCGACACCACCTACATGCGCAACCTCTACGAAGCCGGCTTCGAGCGCGCGAAGACCGGGCGCTTCTGGGAGAACACGGTGCCGGCCGCGCCCCTGACGAAGGCGATCGCCACCGCCGCCACACGGTAGGGCCGCGTCGCTCGCACTATTTGCTGCAGTGCGGTAGGGAGTGGGGAGCGCCTCCGCTCCCACCCCGTGACCCCTATCATGCTGCAGATCGATGACCTGACCTTCAACATGTGGGGGCGGCGCTTCTTCACGAAGGCTAGCGTGGCGATCCCGCCCGGCGCCAAGGTCGGGATCGTCGGGCGCAACGGCGTCGGCAAGTCGACCCTGTTCAAGATCGTGCTGGGCGAGTTCCAGCCGGATTCTGGTACGGTGTTCCTGCCCAAGACCGCGCGCATCGGCGCCGTCGATCAGGAGCATCCGGCGACGCCGGTCAGCCTGATCGACACGATCCTCGCCGCCGACGTCGAGCGCGACGCCCTCTACGCCGAGCTCGAGACCGCCGAGCCCGAGCGCATGGGCGAGATCTACGGCCGGCTGATCGAGATCGATGCCGACCGGGCGCCGGCCCGCGCCGGCGAGATCCTGGCGGGCCTCGGCTTCTCGGTGGCCGACCTCGAGCGGCCCATGTCCGAGTTCTCCGGCGGCTGGCGCATGCGGGTCGCGCTGGCGGCGGCGTTGTTTACCGCCCCCGATGTGCTGCTGCTCGACGAGCCGACGAACTACCTCGACCTCGAAGGCGCGCTGTGGCTGGAGGCGCGGCTGAAGCGCTATCCGCATTCGGCGCTGATCATCAGCCACGACCGCGAGCTGCTGAACAACTCCGTCGATTCGATCCTGCACGTCGCCAACGGGCAACTCGAACTCTACGCCGGCGGCTACGACGACTTCGAGCGGCGCCGCGCCGAGAAGGCCCGGCTCCAGCTCTCGGCCAAGGCCAAGCAGGACGCCGAGCGCGCCCATCTTCAGAGCTTCATCGACCGCTTCAAGGCGAAGGCTTCGAAGGCGGCGCAGGCGCAGTCACGGGTCAAGCGCCTGGCCAAGCTCGAACCGATCGCGACGACGATCGAGGAGCACGTGGCGCCGTTCCACCTGCCGTCGCCGAAGCGCCCGCTGGCGCCGCCGCTGATGCATCTCACCGACGTCGAGGTCGGCTACGGCGACGACCCAGCGATCCTGCGCGACCTGAACCTGACCCTCGACATCGACGACCGCATTGGCCTGCTCGGCGTCAACGGTGCCGGCAAGTCGACCTTCGCCAAGATGGCCGCCGGCGCCCTCGACATCCGCTCGGGGCGGATGACACGCGAAGGCCGAGTGCAGGTCGGCTGGTTCCACCAGCACCAGATCGAGGCGATGGACCCAAAGGACACGCCGCTCGCGATCATCCGGCGCGAGCGCCCGGAGGACAGCGAATCGGCGCGCCGCGGCAAGCTCGCGAGCTTCGGCCTCGCCTACGAGAAGCAGGAGACCACGGTCGATTCGCTCTCGGGCGGCGAGCGGGCGCGGCTGCTGCTCAACCTCGTGGCGATGCGGGCGCCCCACCTCCTGATCCTCGACGAGCCGACCAACCACCTCGACATCGACAGCCGCCGGGCGCTGCTCGATGCGCTGAACGATTACGAGGGCGCGGTCATCCTCATCACCCACGACCGCTCGCTGATGGAGCTGGTCGCCGACCGCCTGTGGCTCGCGGCCGACAACACGGTGAGACCGTTTGCCGGTGACATGGACGAGTACGCCAAGTTCGTCCTCGATCGATCCCGCGCCGGCAAGAGCGCGCCGGGGCAGGGGCGCGAGAAGAAAGGTAAGAAGCGGGCGGCGTGACCGGCGCGCTTACAGGTCGTTAACGCCGGTCTGCAATAAAGGCGCTCCGTGCCCGCCGGCCCGCGGGGGGAGCCGCCGATCGATGAGTTTCGCTGCAAACGCCTATGCCCGCACCGCGCAGAGCGTGCTCAGCCCGCGCGAGGCTGAAGCCGCCGTGCTGATCAAGGCCGCGCGCCAGCTCGAATCGGTGCGCGACAACTGGAACGATGCCGGCGGCTCGCTGAACAAGGCTCTGAACTTCAATCAGAAGGTCTGGACGCTCCTCGCGACCGGCGCGACGGCTCCGGAGAACCCGCTGCCGTCCGAGGTCAAGGACAACATCGCCGGCCTTTCGGTGTTCGTGTTCCGGCGGATCGTCGACACCCTCGTCGAACCGAAGCCCGAGAACCTGACGGCGCTGATCAACATCAACCAGCAGGTCGCCGCGGGTCTGCGCACCTGATCGCCGAATAAGCTGCGCCTCCGCGACGGGGGCGCGGCGTCGGTCTGCACGACCGGTACGATGCGGTCGACGAGACCCGAGCTGTGCCGTGCGCGCGTGGATGGCCTTCGATCGCGCACCGCCGGATGCCGAAGGCCGTGCGACGGCCGACCACACCTGCCAAGTCATCTTGAATTGCGGACGGGAGCCGGAAGCGTCCGAAAAGACTTCCCGCCTTTGCCCGCTCTATAAAGAGCGCCTCCGTGGTTTGAAGGCGTGGCCATTTCAGGACGGTGTCGTGCCGTGAAGACGCCGACTGACCATCCGTTTTCCCCCGATCGTACCATTGCCTCGGTGTGAAACCGAAATTCAAGCCTTGAGCCGCTGCGCGAGCTCCAGCTCGTACTGGATCAGCTCCTTGCACCGCTTGAGCGCCCGGTAGAAGTCGGCGCTCGCGATATGCTCGTGCATGTCGTGGATGTACGGGGCCATGCTCGGGGCTGCCTTCATCAGTTCGGTGGCCTGGACGACGAAGGCGTCCTCGGCCTCAGGCGGGTTCGAGGCGAGGTACATCACGGTCAGCGTGAGGTAGAGCCGCTTGCAGGCCGTGTCGGCCTCGCTTTCCAGGATGATGTCGCTCTCGCGCAGGAACGGCGTCACCGTCTCGATGACGAAGCTGGAGCGGCGCGATCCGTTGCGGATCGCCGTTCCGCCGATCAGCAAACGCTCGAACGGCTTTAGCTCGATCTTGAGAGGCATGGATCACCCGGGTTTCGCTCGGGCGAGCTTTGCAGAATTCGGGTAAACGTTTCGTAAATCCATCCCACTTGTTCGTTGGGCAAGTCATTCATACGTATACGAAATTCGAGATAGCTGGATATACGGTGTTCGCGAGGAGAGATTCCTTCACCATCCGCATTAAGCCGATGGCAACGCGGACGTGGTTTCTGGCGGCAGCCTCCAAAATGGGAGGCGCACCGATCAGAATGGATCGAATCTCATGTCTTCAGGCATCACGCTTTCGTCTGCGACGCGTCAGAACCTCCTCGTCGCCCAGGATACCGCCAGCCTGCTGGCGACGACCCAGAACCGGCTGTCGACCGGCAAGAAGGTCAATTCGGCCCTCGACAACCCGACCTCGTTCTTCACCTCTCAGGGCCTCGACAGCCGCTCGAACGACCTCTCGAACCTGCTCGACTCGATCTCGAACGGCGTCCAGGTGATCCAGGCCGCCAACACCGGCCTCACCTCGCTGCAGAAGCTGGTCGACTCGGCGAAGTCGGTCGCCAACCAGGCGCTTCAGAGCACGATCGGTTACTCCACAAAGTCGAACGTCTCGACCACGATCACCGGCGCGACCGCTGCCGACCTCCGTGGCACGACCTCGTATGCAAACGCTCTGGCTTCAAGCAACGGGATCTTCAGTGGTGCTGCAGGCGGTACGACCGCTGCAACCGGATCGACGACGCTTGGTGGCACGCTCGCTGCGAAGGTCGGCACTGCAGCCACCGCGGGCGACGGCTCGGCGGCACTGACCCCCAGCATAACCCTGATCGCCTCCGGCGGCGCCACGGCCACGGGTCTTGCGGGGAACGCTCAGCCTGCCGATGGCGATACGCTCTCGGTGAACGGAAAGACCATCACCTTCCGCGCCGGCAGCGCGCCGACCGGCACATCGATCCCGGCCGGCTCGGGCACGAGCGGAAACGTCCTGACCGACGGTACCGGAAACTCGACTGTCTACCTCGGAACGACCACCACGCCCGCCGGTACGGTCGGCGACCTTCTGACGGCGGTCGATCTCGCGAGCGGCGTCAAAACCGCCGTCAACAGCACCGCCGGTGCCGCGACGATCACGACGAGCTCTGGCCAGACCGTTTCGAGCATCACGACTGGTGCCGTGACTCTGAACTCTTCGACCGGCTCCGACCTCAACGTCACCGGCAAAGCGGATCTCCTGAAGGCCCTGGGTGTATCCACGGCGACGGGTTCGAACCCGGCGACGGTGACGGCAACGCGTGCGACGGTTTCGACCTCGACCTCCAGCCTGATCCAGGACGGGTCGACCCTGAACGTGAATGGCAAGACCATCACGTTCAAGAACGCTCAGACCCCGGCGGCTGCGAACGTTGCATCCGGCTCGGGCGTGTCCGGCAACGTCGTGACCGACGGCAGTGGCAACTCGACCGTCTTCCTCCAGGCCGGCTCGATTGCCGACGTCCTGAAGGCCGTCGATTTCGCAACCGGCGCGCAGACCGCCACCATCGCTAGCGGCGCCGCCACGCCGGCTGCCGTCTCGGGCGTCGCTGCCTCCAGCATCTCGGGCGGCGTTCTCAAGCTCAGCACAGGAACCACTTCCGACCTCAGCATCACCGGCACAGGCAATGCGCTGTCCGCGCTCGGCCTGGCTGGCAATGCCGGGACCGACACCACCTTCACCGCATCCCGGTCATCGACGCCCGGTGGCTTGTCCGGCAAGACGCTGACCTTCGGATCGCTGAATAAGGGGACTGCCGTCAACGTCACCTTCGGCGACGGTACCAACGGCACGGTCAAGACGCTGGATCAGCTCAACACCCAGCTTAGCGCCAACAACCTGTCGGCGACGGTGGATGCGAGTGGCAAGCTGACGATCCAGACCACCAACGACCACGCGTCCTCGACCATCGGCAGCACCGCTGATGGTGGCGCAATCGGCGGCACCGCCGCGAGCGTTTTCTCGGCGGCCGCTGCACCGGTGGCTGACGCGAACTCCCAGGCCACCCGCTCTTCGCTCCTGAGCCAGTTCAACTCGATCCTCGACAACATCAAGACGACGGCTCAGGACTCGTCCTTCAACGGGGTCAACCTGCTGAACGGTGACACGCTGAAGCTGACCTTCAACGAGAAGGGCAGCTCGACGCTGAACCTTCAGGGCGTCCAGTTCGACGCCGCCGGCCTGGGTCTGTCGAAGCTTGGGCAGAACGGCGCCAACGAGTTCGAGGACAATTCGGCGACCAACAACGTGATCTCATCGCTGTCCACCGCCTCCTCTGCGCTGCGGGCCCAGGCTTCGACCTTCGGCTCCAACCTCTCGGTGGTGCAGAACCGTCAGAGCTTCAACAAGAGCATCATCAACGTGCTGCAGACCGGTTCGTCGAACCTCACCAGCGCCGACCTGAACGAGGAGGCTGCCAACTCCCAGGCCCTCTCGACCCGCAACTCGCTGACGATCTCGGCGCTGTCGCTGGCCAACCAGGCCCAGCAGAGCGTCCTGCAGCTCCTCCGCTAAGCGCCACGGCGGCCGCCCCGATCCGGGCGGCCGTCCTCTTCCCGACGGAACACCGTTGCGACTCTGGCTCCTGTGGCTTTCGGCTCCGGGGGCCATTTTCGTGGCCGCAAGGCGAATTTGGCTCCTCGGATCTGGGCTTGCGCCGACGGGTTGGGCGACGCAATCGGCAGGTGGAAACGAGAAAGGCCGGGCTCCTGGAGCCCGGCCTTTCTCGTTTCCGATCAGTGCGTTCGTCGTGTCCGGTTCGCGCCTCAGGCGGTGCGGTCGACGGGCCGCTCGGCCTGGGCTTTGGCCGCCGCGGCTTCCGCGTAGGCACGGCTCTTGAGGACCGCCGGATCAGGCAACTGGACGACGACGTTCCCGTAGCTCGAATCGATGACTTGGTAGACGATGCTTTTCGTGTCGGCGTCGACGGTCACCCGACGCTCGGTCTTCCCGGCCGGCGGTGTCTCGACCGGCTTCGGATTCTGGACAGCTGCGGGAGACCGGCCGTCGACGCGGATGTCGAGGCGGACTGCGGGATCGAGCGGAGGGCTGGGTGCCGCCCGCGGATCGTTCGCCGCCACCGCCGGGGCGGGGGAGGGCGGCGGAGTGGAGGCTATCGGACTCGGGCCGGATACGCGCATGGCACGCTCCTCATCACATTGCTGATGAGGTCCAGCAAAGGTCCGCCGCGTGAAGGAGACCTTAAGACTTGCGTCCCCTGCACCGTTGCCGTCCGCCAGGTTGAACGGACCGGCAACGATGTCGGAAGACTTTTAACGAACGGTCGAAGCGGACCGTTCGCCCATACTGCTACTCGGCGGCGTCGACGTAGAGCTTGCCGCCCTCGGCCAGGAACTCGCGGGACTTCTCCGCCATCCCGGCCTCGCGCTCGGCGCTCGTCAGGATCGGTGCGGTGTTCAGCACCTCGCCCGCAGCCTCCATCGCCAGCACCTCGGCGCGCAGGTCCTGCGTGATCTTCATCGAGCAGAACTTTGGCCCGCACATCGAGCAGAAATGCGCGACCTTGTGGGCGTCCTTGGGCAGGGTCTCGTCGTGGTAGGCGCGGGCCGTGTCCGGGTCGAGGCCCAGGTTGAACTGGTCCTCCCAGCGGAAGTCGAAGCGCGCCTTCGACAAGGCGTCGTCGCGCAGCTGCGCCGCCGGGTGGCCCTTGGCGAGGTCCGCGGCATGCGCGGCGATCTTGTAGGTGATCACCCCGGTCTTCACGTCGTCGCGGTTCGGCAGGCCGAGGTGCTCCTTCGGCGTGACGTAGCAGAGCATCGCGCAGCCGAACCAGCCGATCATCGCCGCGCCGATGCCGGAGGTGATGTGGTCGTAGCCCGGCGCGATGTCGGTGGTCAGCGGACCGAGGGTGTAGAACGGCGCCTCGCCGCACTCGGCGAGCTGCTTCTCCATGTTGACCTTGACCTTGTGCATCGGCACATGCCCTGGCCCTTCGATCATGGTCTGGCAGCCCTTGTTCCAGGCGATCTTGGTGAGCTCGCCCAGGGTCTCGAGCTCGGCGAACTGCGCCGCGTCGTTGGCGTCGGCGATCGAGCCGGGCCGCAGGCCGTCGCCTAGCGAGAACGAGACGTCGTAGGCGCGGCAGATGTCGCAGATCTCCTCGAAGCGCTCGTAGAGGAACGATTCGCGGTGCCCGGCCAGGCACCAGCGCGCCATGATCGAGCCGCCGCGCGAGACGATGCCGGTGACGCGCCGCGCGGTGAGCGGCACGTGGGCGAGGCGCACGCCCGCGTGAATGGTGAAGTAGTCGATGCCCTGCTCGGCCTGCTCGATGAGCGTGTCCTTGAACACCTCCCAGTCGAGCTTGAGCGGGTCGCCGCCGACCTTCTCCAGCGCCTGGTAGATCGGCACCGTGCCGATCGGGACCGGCGAGTTGCGGATGATCCACGAGCGGATGTTGTGGATGTTGCGGCCGGTCGAGAGGTCCATGACCGTGTCGGCGCCCCAGCGGATCGACCAGACCAGCTTCTCGACCTCTTCCGCCGCCGAGGAGGTCACGGCCGAGTTGCCGATGTTGGCGTTGATCTTCACCAGGAAGTTCCGGCCGATCGCCATCGGCTCCAGCTCGGTGTGGTTGATGTTGGCCGGGATGATCGCCCGGCCGCGCGCGACCTCGTCGCGCACGAATTCGGGGGTGATGAACGGCGGCACCGAGGCGCCGAAGCTCTCGCCGTCGGCGAGCGCGGCATGCGCTCGGTCTAGCATCTGCTCGCGGCAGAGGTTCTCGCGGTGGGCGACGTAGATCATCTCCTCGGTGACGATCCCGGCGCGGGCGAACTCGTACTGGGTCACCATCTGGCCGGGCTCCGCCTTGCGGATGGTCCGCTCGGCGGGGCAGGGGGCCACGAGCTTGTCGGCGGGCACGAACCCGTTGTCCTCGGGCTTGACGACGCGCGGCTGCACGGCGGCGTAGCCGCGCTTGGCGATCCAGGCGTCGCGCACCGGCGGCAGGCCCTTGGCGAGATCGATGCGGGCGTTGGTCTCGGTGTAGGGGCCGGACGGGTCGTAGACCCGCACCGCCGGCTCGTTCGGGTCGGTGAGCACGATCTCGCGGAACGGCACCCGGATGTCCTCCCGGCCGGCCACGCTCGCGTAGACCTTGTGCGAACCGGTGACCGGACCCGTGGTCACGGTCTCGGGGCTACCTTTGACGTCTTTGGACAGGACGGGCGCATTCATCGTCGGATCTCCCGGCATTGGGGCGATGCGGCGCGCCGCGACGGAGATGCGATGAAGCGGCGGGCGCCGGATGAGGCGCCGCAGGTTCCCGTCCCTCCGCCGGTACGAGCCGGATCAGGTTCAAGGGTCAGGACGTCGCGTCCACTCTCAGCCCCCGGTCGTGGGGCCCCCCTCGGAATGGTTCGAATCTCCGCGGGCCGCCGGACTTTGTCAATGCGCCGGCCGGATCAGGCGGAAACGGACGGATGCCGACGTCGTCTCGGATCGGTGTAGGGTCCCGCGGGAAACGCGACGGAGCCCCATGCGAATCCTGCTCGTCCTGGCGGCCGCCGCCCTCGGCCTGTTCGCGTTGATGCTCGGGGCGCTCGGCCTGTTCCAGCGCAGCCTGATCTATCCCGGCGCCTTCATCGCCGGCCCGCGGGCGCGGCTGCCTGTGCCGCCGGGCACGCAAGCCCTGTCCCTGCTCACCGCCGACGACGAGCGCCTGCACGCCCTGTGGCGCGCGCCGCGGCCGGGATGCGGCGTCGTGGTCAGCTTCCACGGCAACGGCTCGCGGCCCGAGCCTGCCGCGGCGCGGTTCTCCGCCCCTCCTTGGTCCACCGCCGGCTGGGGCGTGCTGGCGATCTCTTATCGCGGGTATCCGGGTTCGACCGGCGCGCCGAGCGAGGACGGGCTGATCGCCGACGGGCTCGCGGCGGTGGCCGAAGCCGTACGGCGCGCGCCCGGCGCCCCGATCCTGCTGCACGGCCATTCCCTCGGTGCGGCGGTCGCGGTCGCGGTGGCCGAGCGGGTGCCGCATCTCGGGCTCTACCTGGAGGCGCCCTTCGATTCGCTGCCCGGCATCGTCCGCCTCGCCTTCCCCTACGCGCCGACCTTCCTCCTCCGCGATACCTGGCGCTCCGACGCGCGCATCGCCCGGGCCGGCGGCCCGGTGCTGATCGTCCACGGCACCGAGGACGGCGTCGTCCCGGTGAAGCTCGGGCGCCGGCTTGCGACGGCGGCGGGGGAGGGCGCGCGCTTCGAGTCTGTGGCGGGCGACCACGTCTCGGTGCTCGGTACCCGAGACCGGCTGGCCGAGACGATGTTCGGCGATTCCCTTCGCGCAGCATGCCCGACGCCCGCCGCAGCGACGCCGTGACGCCGCGCCCCGAATTTGCGCCGATCCCATATTCTGGAGGGCGCGGATGTGGAGGGAGACGGGGCTTTGGGGCGACGCGAACGGCGCTGGCGCGAGGATGAACCAGACCCGTGGGCCCGCAGCCCTGAACCGGTGATCTGCCCGCTCTGCGAGCGGCCGATCCCGCCGCGCGCCCGGTCGAGCCTGCACCACCTCGTGCCGAAGCTGAAGGGAGGCACCCACGGCATTACGGTCCGGCTGCATCAGGTTTGCCACTCGGCGATCCATGCCCGCCACAGCGAAGCCGAACTCGCACGCCGGCTCGCCGACGTGGCCGCGCTGCGGGCCGAACCGGAGATCGCCCGCTTCATCGCCTGGGTGCGGACCAAGCCCGATGACTTCCACGCCGCCACGCGGATGACGCGCGACCGCCGCGCGGCCAAGCGCAAGAGCTGACCACAGAAAGAGCTGACCACAGCAAGAGCTGACCAGCGCCGGATCTGGTCCCGCCCCGCAGGCGCCCTCGGTTTACCCCTCGTTCGCCATGTTGCGCGATGGCGCCAGCCGGCTCAGGCGGCCTTTACGGGTCTCGCTTCAGGGTTGCGTCCGCGCAACGTTCGGGAGGCGGCGATGTTTGGGGAGGCGGGCGCGGCTGTGCCGGCGGAGGCGCTGCGTCTCGCCTGGGTCGACGTCGCCAAGGGCATCTGCATCCTCCTCGTGGTGATGATGCATTCCACCCTGGGGACCGGGGCGGCGATGGAGGGCGAGGGGTTCCTCCACACGGTGGTGACTTTCGCCAAGCCGTTCCGCATCCCTGACTTCTTCCTGCTGTCGGGCCTGTTCCTCGGACGGGTGATCGATCGCCCGTGGCGCCTGTTCGCCGACCGGCGCGTGGTGCACTTCGCGTATTTCTACGGGCTCTGGGTCGTGATCCAGTCGCTGGCGAAATACCCGGCGATCGTCGGCGAGGCCGGCCCCGGCGCCTTCGCCACCCACCTCCTGAACGCACTGGTCGAGCCGTACTCGACCCTATGGTTCATCTACCTGCTCGCGGTGTTCTCGGTCGCGACCAAGATGCTGCGTCGCGTGCCGCCCGCGGTGCTGCTGGCCGGCGCCGCGCTGCTGCAGGTCGTGCCCATCGCCACCCCATCCTACCTCGCGGAGGAGTTCTGCGCCCGCTACGTCTACTTCCTGGCCGGGTACGTCTTCGCCGATCGCATCTTCGCCCTGGCCGACCGGGCGGCGGCGGCCCCGCGCATCGCCTGCACGTTCCTGCTACTCTGGGCGGGCATCGAGGCGTGGCTCGCCTTCACGCCGTCGAGCCTTCCCGGCTACCCGACCCTGGCCAGTCTGCCGGTGGTCGCCCTGATCGTAGGCGGAGCCGGCGCCCTCGCCATCGTCTCGGGCGCGGCGCTCCTGACGGCGGCCGGCGGGCCGGTCGCCACTTCCTTGCGCGCCTGCGGACGGCGCTCGATCGTGATCTATCTGGCGTTCTTCCTGCCGATGGCCGCGACGCGGACGCTGCTGGTCAAGGCCGGGCTGATCGCCGACGTCGGGCTCGCCAGCCTGACGGTGATGGCGGTCGCCGTGATCGTGCCGCTGGCGCTGGAGCGTGCGGTGCGCGGCACCGCGCTTCGCGTCCTGTTCGTCCGTCCGAAGGCGTTCCACATCGCGACCGCAGCGAACTCGCAGGCGCCGGCGCTTCAGGCGGCCTGATCTGCCCCGTCCGAGGCCATCGCAGCGTCCTCAGGCCTCAGCCTTCGAAACACACCCCCAGGCGGCGGCCCTCGCGCCGCACGACGCGGCAGCGCCGCGGCGGCTCGTAGGCGGTCACCTGCAGCGTGAACCGGTCCGGCACGACGACCTCGGGCGCAAGCTCGAGCTGAGCGCCGGTCGCCGACACGTCCCAGACGAGACATTCCTGCGCGTCCGCACCACTCTCGGCGAACAGGCTCGCGACCTGGAAGGCATCCTTGCGCGGGGTGTTGCGTCGATTGTCGCTCATGGCATCACCCGAGGATTGGAGGCGGAGCGCATCATGCGCGCCGAGGCTTAGCAAATGCCCCAAGCGGCCGAGCGCAGACCGTCGGCGCGCCACCGCGGATCCCGGGAGAATCCTGCCGGCCCAAACCCAAGTGCCTGATCCTCAACGACTTCTGAAAATCGGCGGTTAACATCCCTTAAACCCGCCGCATTTACCGTGCGGAACCGGGCCTCCGACGATCGCCGCGCGCAGCCTTCGCGTCGCGCGTGCCCACGGGGCCTCAGGACAGACGGGACGCATGGCGAACGGACGCGGACGGGACGGCCGGGGCGAACCGAACTTCGACGTGCCCGAAGGGCGCGGCGCAGGTCGGGGCGGCGCGGACCTGCGCCTGTCGCGGGACGATCGCCCGGGAGGCGGCGTGGCGAGCAGAGTTCGGGACGGCGAGGACAAGGGCAGCCGCCGGGCGAAGCCCGCAGCAAAAAGCGGCGCGCGCCGCAGCGGGGGCAAGAAGGTCCGCAGGCGATCCCTGCTCGGGCGCCTCGTCTACGCCGGGTGGGTGCTCGGCCTATGGGCGGTGGTCGGCATCGCCGGCCTCATCGCCTACCACGCCTCGCAGCTGCCGCCGATCGACCAGCTCGCGGTGCCCAAGCGCCCGCCGAACATCGCCATCCTGGCATCCGACGGCTCGCTGCTCGCCAACCGCGGCGAGACCGGCGGCCGCGTCGTCGGCATCAAGGAGCTGCCGACCTACCTTCCGCGCGCCTTCGTGGCGATCGAGGACAGGCGCTTCTATAGTCATTTCGGCGTCGACCCGGTCGGCATCCTGCGCGCCATCGGCCAGAACCTGACGCGCCGCGGCGTCGCCCAGGGCGGCTCGACGCTGACGCAGCAGCTCGCCAAGAACCTGTTCCTCACCCCCGAGCGCTCGGCCTCGCGAAAGATCCAGGAGGCGATCCTCGCCCTCTGGCTGGAGCACAAGTACACCAAGGACGAGCTGCTCGAGCTCTATCTGAACCGGGTCTATTTCGGAGCCGGCGCCTACGGCGTCGAGGCGGCGGCGCAGCGCTACTTCGGCAAGCCGGCCAAGAACGTCAGCGTCGCGGAAGCCGCGATGCTCGGCGGCCTCGTCCAGGCCCCCTCGCGGCTGGCGCCGAACCGCAACCTGCCGGCAGCCCAGGCGCGCGCCGCCCAGGTCGTCGCGGCGATGCAGGAGCTCGGCTTCATCACCGCCCAGGACGCCAAGGTCGCGCTCGCCCAGCCGGCACGCCCGGCGAGCAGCCGCGGCGGCGGCTCGGCGAACTACGTCGCCGACCTGGTGATGGACGTGCTCGACGACTTCGTCGGCACGATCGAGGGCGACATCGTCGTCCAGACCACGATCGACACCACCCTGCAGGCGACCGCCGAGAAGGCGCTCGTCGACGAGCTCAACGCCAAGGGCGGGCGCTACAACGTCGGCCAGGGCGCGCTCGTCTCGATGCGGCCGGACGGCGCGATCCGCGCGCTGATCGGCGGGCGCGACTACGCGCAGAGCCAGTTCAACCGCGCCACCACGGCCAAGCGCCAGCCGGGCTCCTCGTTCAAGCCGTTCGTCTACCTCGCCGCGGTCGAGCGCGGGGCGACGCCGGACACGGTCAAGGAGGACGCGCCGATCAAGATCGGCAACTGGCAGCCCGAGAACTATTCGCACCAGTACGAGGGACCGGTCACCCTGCGCACCGCGCTCGCCCTGTCGCTCAACACGGTCGCCGTGCGCCTCGGCCAGGAGGTCGGAGCCAAGGCGGTGGTGCAGACGGCGCAGCGGCTCGGCATCTCCTCGCCGCTGCAGGCCAACGGCTCGATCGCGCTCGGCACCTCGGAGGTGACGCCGCTGGAGATGGTCGGGGCCTACGGTGCCTTCGCCAACGGCGGCACGGGGGTGATCCCCTACGTCGTCGCCGGGGTGAAGGGCGTCGACGGCAAGGTCCTGTACAAGCGCGGCGAAGGCGGCCTCGGTCGCGTCATCGATCCGAACGCCGTCGGCATGATGAACGCGATGATGCACGAGACCTTCGTGATCGGCACCGCCAAGAAGGGCGACATCCCCGGCTGGGATCTGGCCGGCAAGACCGGCACCAGCCAGGATTTCCGCGATGCCTGGTTCATCGGCTATTCCGGCAGCCTGGTCACCGGGATCTGGCTCGGCAACGACGACGGCGAGCCGACCAAGAAGGCGTCCGGCGGCAACCTGCCGGTGGAGATCTGGAAGACCTACATGAGCGTCGCCCTGAAGGGTCAGACGCCGGTGCCGCTGCCCGGCCTCAACCGCTGGCGCAAGGCGCCCGAGACGACGGCCTCGGTGGCGAGCGCGCCGAACCCGGGCAACATCCTCGGGCAGATCTTCGGCGAGCCGCCCGCACCCGCCCCGGCACCCCGGGCCACAGCCGCGCGGCGTCCGGCGGCCCGCGACGCGGACGACCGGAACTTCATCGAGAAGCTGTTCGGCCTCGGCGATTGATCGTCGGTGTAGGCCTCGGAAAGGCCTCGCCGGCATCGCTTGCAACGTCAGAGGGGTGCGCCGGACTTGCGATTGACGAAGCGTTCAGCATGTTGATCAGTCTTTCTACTACAGATTGGGCGCGTTAGGCTAAAATACTTCTCTCGCTTGCATCATCGTCGTGAGGCTTCGAGTTTGGGTCCGCGGTCGATGTCTGCCAAATCGATGTTTGCCAGCAAGGCGAAGCTTTCCAGGTCGGTGCTCGCCGACCTGGCGTCCGCCGCGACGGCGCCCCTGCGGAAGGACCGTGCCTCCCTGTTGATCGCCCGGTTCGGCATCGGCGTCACCGCCTGCCTCGCGATCCTCGGCGCCTACCTGATCTACGACCTGCGCGACGGCGCGTGGCGGCGCGCCGAGACGAACGCACAGAACCTGCTCGGCATGATCGAGGAGGCCGTGTCCCGCAACGTCGTGATGTACGACCTGTCGCTCCAGGCCGCCGCCGTCCGCGCCACCCAGCCGAACCTGATCGAGCTGCCGCCCGACCTGCGGCGCGAGGTGCTGTTCGACAACGCCGCCTCGGCGGCGGGCCTCGGCGTCATCGCCCTGGTCGACTCCTCCGGCCAGGTCCAGATCACCTCGGACCCGGAGACCACGAGCCGCCACTCGGTCGCCGACCTGCCCGAGTTCCAGCGCCTGAAGGCCGACCCGCAGGCCGGGCTGGTGATCACCGGCCCGCGGACGTCGCGCATCTCGGGCCGGTCGATCATGGGCCTGAGCCGGCCGATCGTGAAGGCGGACGGCACGTTCGGGGGGATGGTGAGTGGGGCGATCCACCTGTCGTACTTCCAGTCGCAGTTCGCACGGCTGCGGATCGATCCGGGCGCCCACATCAACGTCTTCCACCAGGACGGGACGCTGATGCTGCGGCATCCCTACGGGGCAGGCTACGTCGGGCGCAACGTCGCGGACGGGCCGGCCTTCCTGCGGCACCGCGAGGAGCGGCGCGGGATGTTCGTCGGCACCTCCACGCTCGACGGCAAGGACCGCCTCTACGCCTTCGCCAACCTCGAAGGCCTGCCGCTCGTCGTCAACGTCTCGACCGGCGTCGACAGCATCCGCGCCGTCTGGCTTTCGAAGGCGCTTTGGATCGCGGCGCTGATCCTGGGCCTGATCTGCGTCACCCTGGGCTCGATGCTGGTGCTCCACCGGGAGATGACCCAGCGCACGGTGGCGGAGGATTCCGCGCGCACCGCCAACGCCGAGCTGTCGCGCCTCGCGCTCACCGACAGCCTCACCGGCCTGCCCAACCGCCGCCGCTACGACGCGGCCCTCGACGAAGCCTGGCAGCGCGCCGTGCGCCATCGGGAGCCGATCGCGCTGCTGCTGCTCGACGCCGACCACTTCAAGCGGTTCAACGACCATTTCGGCCATCACCGCGGCGACGCGGTCCTCCAGGCCCTGGCCGCGTGCGTGCTGCAGCGCCTGGCCGGCCTCGACGCGGTCGCCTGCCGGATCGGCGGCGAGGAGTTCGCGGTGATCCTGTCCGGCCTGCCC